>NZ_LHVI01000011.1:0-259874 GCF_001269755.1 Pseudomonas sp. Q12-87
TTGGCGCCAGCCACCGTGCCCGCCTGACGCGGATGGACACTAGTTGCGCGATCAAGGCGACGGCTCATCAACTGGCGCGATTGATTTACGCCATGCTCACCAAAGGCCAACCCTACGTTGAGAAAGGGATAGAAGAGTTTGAGGAGAAAAGCCGGGGACGCCAACTGCGGGCTCTGGAGCGCAAAGCCCGAAAGTTGGGTATGCAATTAGTTAAGGCTGCATGATTTTTAGAAGCAAAAACAATGGGTTGTATTTTGTTTGATAAGAGCAAGCTCCCTCGCCACAGGGTTATCGCCAGATGTTCGGGCCGTGGGGTAATCCATTTACACCAACAACCCCAACTCCACCACCGGCTCCCGCCCAACCAAACCATCAACCAAATACACACTTCCCCCCAAAATCCCCTTGGCGTGATGCTTGGCCTGCGAAGCCAGCTCTGCCAACTGACTCGCATCCAATTCCTCACAAGCCTCCGAGCGCAAATGCACGACCCCAATCGACAATGACAACAAGGCAAACTCCTGCCGAACCCCTTGCCGATTCAGCGCGGTAAAACACCCTGCCTCCAAATGTTCGGGGCGGTAGAAGCGTCGGCAGTGGGTCTGGAAGTCGCTGAGCAGTTGGTCCAGACGTTTGCTCCAGTCGTCCGGGCCGAGGACCAGGAGAAAATCGTCGCCGCCGATGTGGCCGACAAAGTCCCGGCTGGGGTCGATGCGTTCGTTCAGGCATTGGGCCAGGCACAGCAGGACTTCATCGCCGCGGCCATAGCCGTATATATCGTTGAAGGGCTTGAAGCTGTCGATGTCCACGTAGCAGATCACCGACTCCTGACGCTGTTGCAACAGGCGAGTGAGGCATTGCTGGATCGGTACGTTGCCTGGCAGCAGGGTCAATGGGTTGGCGTAGCGGGCCTGTTGGATTTTCAGTTCGGTGATGAGTTTGAGCACGTCGATCACCCGGCCCAGGCCCAGGTAGATGCCGTTGAGGGTGATGATGAAGTCTTCTTCGATGCGCTTCCGCGCGCGGCTGGTAATCAGGCGGCTGACTTGTTGCAACGATTGGCTCAGTTCCACCGCGAGGAAGTCATCGCTCATCAGGCGGCTGATGGGTTTGCGGGCAAACAGGTCGGTGGCGAAGGGCTTGAGCAAGGCGTCCGAGAGCGAATGGCGATGGACGATGCCGCAGGGCTGCCCGTGGTCATCCAGCACGGCCAGGGAGTTGAGGTTGGCTTGGCGCCGGAATGCCTCCAGCACGGTGGCTGTCGGCGTGTCGTGGGCCACGGCCGGCTGCTCGTTGAGCAACGCGCCGAGATCGTTGATCTCTTCGCTGAGCGACACCGCGCCATTGTCTTGCCTGGGCATCAGCGTCCTGGCATCCCTGGCCGGTTTTTCCTGGGGACGGGCGAGCAGATAGCCTTGGACCAGGTCGACGCCCATTTCCATCAGCACCGCCAGTTCTTCCGGCAGTTCGATGCCCTCGGCGATCACTTGGGCCCGGGACGTGCGGGCGATTTTCAGGATCGAGCCGACGAACTCGCGCTTGAGGGCGTCCTGATGAATGCCGTCGATGAAATGCCGGTCGATCTTCACATAATCGGGGCGCAGCTCGGACCACAGCCGCAGGCTTGAATAGCCTGCGCCCAGATCGTCCAGCGCAATGGAAAAACCCATGGCCCGGTAATGATGCAGAGCGGTTTGCAGGAGTTGAAAGTCATCGATGGGCGTCTGTTCGGTGAGTTCGATGACCACCTGGCTGGGCGGTATTCCGAAATCCTGCAACAGTTGCAACGTGCGCCCGGTCTGGTGCGCCGACTCCAACAGGGACTCGGGCGAGACGTTGAGAAACAGCTTGCCCGGCAGTTTTTGCTCATTGAAGCGCTGGCAGGCGCTGCGGCGACAGGCCAGTTCCAGTTCGCTGAGGCGGCCGGCCTGGCGGGCCACCGAAAGCAGGGCAATGGGGGAGTGCAGCGGGCTATTGGAAGGGCCGCGGGTCAGGGCTTCGTAACCGACGATACGCCGTTCCGAAAGGCAAATGATCGGCTGGAACAGACTGTGCAAACCGCTTTGAGCCAGGATTGAACTCAAGGCGCCCAGCTGTTCTGTCGTGGTCATGGCAATCTCTGGCGATAAAAAAAGGACGGGGCGCGATCCCTTCAAGGGGAGGCGCCCGGTCCTGTATTTCACGACAGACTGATGTCAGTTTGATGACACTCCGACGAGCATCACTGTTAAATGGCCATCATCTTAGTGCTTGGCGACAGCCGTGTTGAGTTTCAGGTAATCCAGCAGGATTCGCCCGGTTTCGCTCAGGTAGGCATCGTCTTCCGGCTTGGTTTTCTCCGGTTCGGTGATCAGGTCTTCGTCCTCTTTCTTCAGCTCTTTGAGCGGCTCTTCGCCCTTGGCCTTGCGACGCAGGTTTTCCATGGCCAGTTGCTTGGCTTCGATGTCGGCATGTTGGGCGCGACGGTCGGTTTCGTTCAGGGAGACGGTTTTCTCCAGCATCAACTTCTGCGCCAGGGCCAGCTTGTCGCGGATGAAGACAAACTCCGCGTCTTGGGCCGTGCGGGAATCATGCTCGGACTTGAGCTGGGCCAGGAACGGCTTGAACGGGTCCACGGCCGGTTTGATCGCAGGGCGAATGGTGTCCCACGGCATGGCCTCGGGCAGTGCGCTTTCACCGATTTCCTTGGTGTCGATGATCGACGGGTAATCGATGTCAGGCAGTACGCCCTGGTGCTGGGTGCTCTGGCCGGAAACCCGGTAGAACTTCGCCAGGGTCAGTTTCAGTTCGCCATGGTTGAGCGGCTGGATCGTTTGCACGGTGCCTTTGCCGAAAGTCTGGCCGCCAATGATCAGGGCGCGGTGGTAGTCCTGCATGGCACCGGCGAAAATCTCCGAGGCCGACGCCGACAGGCGATTGACCAGCAGGGCCATCGGGCCTTTGTAGAATGCGCCTGGGTTTTCGTCTTCAAGCACATCCACTCGGCCATCGGCGTTACGCACGAGCACGGTCGGGCCCTTGTCGATGAACAGGCTGGTCAGCTCGGTGGCTTCCTGCAGGGAGCCGCCGCCGTTGTTGCGCAAATCGATGACGACGCCGTCGACTTTCTCTTTCTGCAACTCGGTCAGCAGCTTCTTGACGTCGCGGGTGGTGCTCTTGTAATCCGGATCGCCGGCACGGAACGCCTTGAAGTCCAAGTAGAAGGCCGGGATCTCGATGATGCCGAGCTTGTAGTCCTTGCCGTCCTGCTTGAGGTTGAGGACCGATTTCTTGGCCGCCTGTTCTTCCAGCTTCACCGCTTCACGGGTGATGGACACGATCTTGCTGGTCTGGTCGTTCGGCGCATTGCTGGCCGGGATGACTTCCAGGCGCACCACCGAGCCTTTCGGGCCACGGATCAGCTTGACCACTTCGTCCAGGCGCCAGCCGACCACGTCGACCATTTCCTTGTTGCCTTGGGCGACGCCGACGATCTTGTCTGCCGGGCTGACCTGTTTGGTCTTGTCCGCAGGCCCTGCGGGAACCAGGCGCACGATCTTGACTTGATCGTTGTCGCTCTGCAGGACCGCGCCGATGCCTTCCAGGGACAGGCTCATGTTGATGTCGAAGTTTTCCGCGTTATCCGGCGACAGATAATTGGTGTGCGGGTCGTAGGACATGGCGAAGGTGTTAATGTACGCCTGGAAGACGTCTTCGGCGCGGGTCTGGTCCAAGCGGGCCAATTGATTCTTGTAGCGCTTGGTCAGGGTTTCCTGGATCTGCTTGGGATCCTTGCCGGCGATCTTCATGCGCAGCACTTCGTCCTTGACGCGTTTGCGCCACAGGTCATCGAGCTCGGCTGTGCTTTTGAGCCAAGGGGCGTCCTTGCGGTCCACCAGCAAGGTTTCCTTGGCGTTGAAATCGATCTTGTCGACGCCTTTGTTCAGCTCGGCAAGGGCGTAGTCCAGACGCGCCTTCACGCGGTCCAGGTAGCGTTTGTAGATGATGAAGCCGGCGTTCAGGTCGCCGCTCTTGAGGAAGTCGTCGAACTGGGTTTTCCACTTGTCGAATTCGGCGATGTCGCTGGCCAGAAAGTAACTGCGCGACGGATCAAGCAGCTTCAGGTAGCTGTCGTAGATGATGACCGAACGTGCGTCATCGAGCGGCGGCTTGCTGTAGTGGTGGCGCTTGAGCAACTCAACGACGTTAAGGCTGGCAATCACCTCGTCGCGATCGGGCTGAAGCTTGTCCCAGCTGTTGGCTGCGAACGTATCGTTCGACAACGGTAACAGGCCGAGGCCAATGACTAGCGCGAGGGCGGTGCTGGGGAACAGGTGCTTCATGCTGATTCGACGCAGGGACAATTGATAACGCATATTAGGCCGTCTTTGAAGTCGCCGGTTCCATGTGGCCCGGGCGCATAATGCAAGAAAGCCCGACGTTAACAGCAGCGGGCCCAGTCGAGACTCACTATGGAGGCACCGTGAAAGCATTGCAAGGCGTTGAAGGCCAAGTGGTATGGGCAGATGAGCCAAGTCCTGCATGTGATGCAGGGCAAGTTCGTATTCGCGTGGCGGCGGCCGGCCTGAATCGGGCCGATTTGTTGCAAAAAGCCGGGCTTTATCCACCGCCTCCCGGAGCCAGCCAGGTGTTGGGGCTGGAGTGTTCCGGGGTGATCAGCGAGGTCGGGCCGGGGTCTTCCTGGCAGATCGGCGACCGTGTTTGTGCGTTGCTGGCCGGCGGGGGGATGGCCGAAGAAGTGGTGGTCGATGGCCGGCATGTCTTGCCGGTACCGGAGGGGCTTTCCCTGGCCGAAGCCGCCGCCCTGCCGGAGGTTTACAGCACCGCATGGTTGAATCTGTTTCAGCTTGCAGGGCTCAAGCCGGGTGAAAAAGTGCTGCTGCACGCCGGCGCCAGTGGCGTTGGCTCGGCCGCTATCCAACTGTGCAAGGCGTTTGGCAGCCCTTGCTGGGTGAGTGTCGGATCGGCTGAGCGCCTGGCCTATTGCGAAGCTTTGGGTGCCCAGGGCGGCGTGGTACGCACCGACGATATGGAAAGCCTGAACGACCTCGGCCCTTTCGACGTGATCCTCGATCCGGTGGGCGCCAACTACGCGAAACTCAACGTGAAACTTTTGTCAGTTGACGGGCGCTGGGTGCTTATTGGGCTGATGGGCGGCCGCGAGGCCCAACTGGACCTGGCGCAGGTCCTGGCCAAGCGTGTGCAGTTGCTGGGGTCAACCTTGCGCAGCCGCGACGATCAGTTCAAGGCGGATCTGTTCAGCGATCTGAGCCAGCAGGTCTGGCCGCTGTTCTCCGAAGGGCGCCTGAGCCCGCAACTGGCCAAGACCTTCCTCATCAAGGACGCCGAAGCGGCGTTTGCGCAATTGGCGACCAACAAGGTATCGGGGAAATTGGTGCTGCTGATTGATGAAAGCCTGAGTTAGTTCACAGGCCCTAGCGCATCGACTGACACGCCACCTTCCCCGTGGCGAGGGAGCTTGCTCCCGCTGGGTGGCGCAGCCGCCCCAATGGTTTGGCTGACAACCCCCGTCGCCTGATTTACGACTGCTGCGCAGCCGAGCGGGGGCAAGCTCCCTCGCCACGGGGGACTTCGGGCTGCCCAGTGTTTTATTTCCAGGTGTGGATCGGCCATCCAGCCAATTCGGCGTGGGCCTTCAACACTTGGTCCGGGTTCACTACGTGTGGGTAATCCACCCGCAGCAGCAGCGGCAGATCATTGCGCGAATCGGAATAGAAACTCGCGCCTTCCAGGTTCTCCTCCTCGGCATCCAGCCAATCCAGCAGCCGGGCGATCTTGCCTTCGCGGTAGGTCAGGGTGCCCACGGTCTTGCCGCTGTACACCCCATGGGCCACTTCAAGTTCGATCGCCAGGATCTCATCGATGCCCAGGCGTTCGGCAATCGGCTTGACCAGGTGTGTGCCCGACGCCGAGATGACCAGGATCCGGTCGCCGGCCTTGCGGTGTTCGGCGATGGCCTTGGTGGCGTCGCTGAAGATGATCGGTTCGATGAAATCTTCAACCCACGGCGTCACCAGGTGTTCAATTTCTTCCGGCGTGCGGCCGATCATCGGTTCCAGGCTGAAGTCCATGTACTCTTCCATGCGCAGCTTGCCGTGACTGTAGGCGTCCATCAGCTCGTTGTTGCGCCGCATGAACGACTCGGGATCGACCCAGCCCAGGCGTCCCATCTGTTCGCTCCAGAGGGTGGCGCAGTCGCCATGGATCAGGGTTTCGTCCAGATCAAAAATTGCCAAGGCCATCAGCGCGCTTCTCTCTTCAAAATCAACAAGGCCATCAGGCTACCTCACACAGCGCCGACGGATCGATGAAAAGTGCCAGCCGCGCACCATCGGGATGCAAGTCGGCAGCCGAACGATTGAGTACGTCGACCACCAGCTCTACACCACGGGCCTCGACCCGGTAGCGGATCACGTTGCCCAGCAGGCTGTGGCTGCGGATCAGCGCATCGGGCTCGCCGTTGCGACTCAGTTCGATGGCTTCCGGGCGAATGGCGATACGACCGTTCATGGGGCGTTGCAACAAGCGGGTGGCGCTGTCGGCGTCCAGCAGGTTGTAGTTGCCGATGAAGCCGGCGGCAAAGACATCCACCGGCGCTGTGTACAGCGTTTCGGCATCGCCGCTTTGTACGATTTTTCCCTGGTTCATCAGGAAGATTCGGTCAGACATGGTCAGCGCTTCTTCCTGATCGTGTGTGACGAAGATCGTAGTCAGGCCCAGCTCGCGCTGGATCTGACGGATCTGTTCGCGCAGGTGCTTGCGAATCCGTGCATCCAGCGCCGACAGCGGTTCATCCAGCAGCAACAGGCGCGGACGGGTCACCAGGGAGCGAGCCAAGGCCACGCGCTGGCATTGGCCGCCGGAGAGCTGATGGGGGTAGCGAGTGGCAAAGTCTTGCAGCTCAACCAGGCGCAATATTTCCAGCACTCGCTGACGGCTGGCCTCGGCCTCGATCTTTTGCATGCGCAGGCCGAAGGCCACGTTCTGTTCGACGGTCATGTTGGGGAACAGGGCGTAGCTCTGGAACACCATGCCGATGCCGCGCTTTTGCGGGCTCAGCGGGACAATGTCCTGTCCGTCCAGCAGGATCTGGCCGGCATCCACCGCAGTCAGGCCGGCAATGCAGCGCAACAGTGTGGATTTGCCACAGCCGGATGGGCCGAGGAGGGTAACGAACTCGCCCTTGCGGATTTCGCAGTTGATGTCGCTGAACACTGGCGTGCCGGCGTAGGTTTTTTGCAGATGTTGGACGCTGACGTAGCTCATTGGCTTTTGTCCTTGTTCAAGATGTTGGCCGCCCAGGTCAGGACCAGTACGAAGAAGAAGTAGGAAATGACCAGCGCACTGGTGAAGTGGCCGCTGCTGTTGCGCATGTTGTTCAGGTACACCTGCAAGGTTTCATAGCGGGTGCCGACCAGGATGTTGGCGAACACGAACTCGCCGAACAGGAACGAGAAGGACAACAGCAGCGCTACCATCAAGCCCTTGCGCAGGTTCGGCAGCACCACCAGCACGGCCGCCTGGAAGGTGCTGGCGCCGAGCAATTGAGCGGCGTCCATCAGGTCGCGCAGGTTGATGGCTTGCAGGTTGTTAGTGATCGCCCGGTACATGAACGGCAGGGCGACGGTGAAGTAGCAGCCGATCAGAATCCATGGCGTGCCCACCATCGCCAGCGGCCCGGAGCCGTAGAGTTGCAACAGCCCGACCGACGACACCACCGGCGGCACCGCGAAAGGCAGCAGGATAAGGATGTTCATCAGCGCGTCGAGCTTGGGGAAGTGGTAATGCACCACGAACAGCAGCGGCAGGGTCAGCACCACCGAAAGTACCAGCGCGCCGACGCAGACCAGCAGTGACTGGCCGAACGCGTTGAGGAAACGCGGATCGCTCCACAACTGCACATACCATTTGAAGGTGAAGCCGCTGGGCAGCACGGTGGCCGACCAACTGCTGGCGATGGAGTACACCAGCGTGCCGGCCAGGGGCAGCAGCAGGATAGCGAACAGCAAATACACCACTGCCCGATGATAGAGCCCGACGGAGCCCGGTTCAGCGCGAGACATGGTAGCTCCTCTTGAGCAGCAGCTGATGGACGATGGTCACCAGAGTCATCAGCGCCACCAAGATCACGGCCAAGGCGCTGGCCATGTTTGGGTCCAGGGAAATATCGCCAGAAACCATGGCGGCGATGCGAATCGGTAAAACGTTGAAATTGCCGGTGGTCAGCGCATAGACCGTCGCATAGGCGCCCAGAGCGTTGGCCAGCAGGATCACGAACGTGCCCAGCAGCGCCGGGGTCAGCACCGGCAGGCCGATGTGCCGCCAGAATTGCCAGCCGTTGGCGCCGAGCAGCTCGGCGGATTCGCGCCAGTCTTCGCGCAAGGCGTCAAATGCCGGATAGAGCAGCAGCACGCCGAGGGGAATCTGGAAATAGGTATAGAGGATGATCAGGCCGGTTTTCGAGTACAGGTTGAAATCCTCGATGATCCCCGCCTGCTTGAGCATGATCGTGATGCTGCCGTTGAACCCCAGCAAAATGATGAAGGCGAAGGCCAGGGGCACGCCGGCGAAGTTGCTGGTCATGTTGGCAAACGCATTGACGAAGTTGCGCAGCCGCGAATCCACCCGGCGCAGGGAATAGCTGCCCAACACGGCGATGATGATGCCGAACACACTGGACCAGAAGCTGATCTCCAGGCTGTGCTGGATCGCTTGCAGATAGAACTTGGAGCTAAAGATCTTGCTGAAGTTGGCCAGGCCCCAGCCGAACTCTTCCGATTCCAGGCTGTTGATCAGCACCCAGAGCAGCGGGGCGATCTGGAACACGATGAAGAAAATCGCGAAGGGCACCAGGCACAACGCTGCCAGCCATTTGCCGCGCGTCATGGCGTTCACTTGAGTAATTCCTGGCAATAGGGTTTGTCGTGGTCGATGCCGAGCAACTGGCAGATGGTGCCGCAGAGTTCTATCTGTCGGGGCGCGGCAGTGGGGTCGAGACTGAAGCCGCTGCCCAGGACAAACAGCGGCACTTCCCGTTCTTCAGCCAGCAGGCCGTTATGGGAACGGTCGTTGTTCATGCCGTGATCGGATGTCACCAGTACCTGATAACCGCCGTCGAGCCAGGCTTGCAGGTAGACCGCCAGGTTGATATCGGCCGAGCGGGCGCTGTTGCGGTACTGCGGTGTGTCAAGACCATGCTTGTGGCCGGCATCGTCGATGTTCATCGGGTGCACCAGCAGGAAATTCGGCTGGTAGCGCTGGCGCAAGTGTTCGGCGTCGGCGAACAGGTGCGAGTCGGGGTAGTGATCATTCCAGTAGAAATGCCCGTGCTGGATCGGCAGGTCGGGGTCGTCGGTATGACGGTCCCGGCCGGCAATGAACGGTGACACGTTGTAGAGCTCGCTGACCCAATGATACGCAGCGGCGGCGGTACTCAAGCCTGCTTGGGTGGCGTAGTGAAAGATGCTGCGCTGGTTGGACAGGCGCGAGACATTGTTGTGCACGATCCCGCTGTCGATGGGCACGACGCCGGTGAGGATGCATTCATAGAGCGGACGGGACAGGGCCGGCAGTTCACATTCCAGTTTGTAGAGCGCCGCGCGTCCTGCGCCGACATAAGCCTGCAAATGTCCCATGGCATGCCGGGCGACCTCGTAGTTGAGGCCATCGAGCACCACCAGGATGACGTTGTGCTTCATGGGTACCGGGACTCCGGGACAGATACCAGAAAAATCGGATCAGCGAAGGTCCTGTGTGGGAGCGGGCTTGCTCGCGAATGCTGACTGACATTCAACATTGATATTGACTGACAGACTGCATTCGCGAGCAAGCCCGCTCCCACAGGGATCTTCATCGGATATCCGAGCGGGAGTTACCGCCTCACTTCATTTCGATGATCACGTTTTCCTGCCAAGCCTGCGGCAGTGCCTTGGAGGTTTTTTCCCACGCATCGGCATCCTTGATCGGGGTCACGCCCTTGTACTGCTCGTTGGGCAGCAGCTTGGCCTTGACGTCTTCCGGCAGCGTCAGATGTTCGGCGCGGATCGGACGGGCATTGCCCTTGGCCAGGTTGATCTGGCCGGCGTCGCTGAAGATGTATTCACGGGCCAGCTTCGCGGCGTTCGGGTGCTTGGCGTATTTGTTGATGATGGTGGTGTAGCCGGAGATGACCGAGCCGTCGGACGGAATCAGCACAACGTAGTCATCCGGATTGGCCATCTTCGCCTTGTAGCTCAGGCCGTTGAAATCCCAGACCACGCCGACTTCGACTTCACCCTTTTCCATCGTGGCGATGGTCGGGTTGGCCATGGAGATGCGCCCTTGCTTGGCGATTTCGGCGAACATCAACAAGGCCGGTTGCAGGTTCTTCTCGTCGCCGCCGTTGGCCAGGGCTGCTGCCAGCACGCCGTTGGCCGCCTGGGCCGCCGTGCTCACGTCACCGATGGAAACCTTGTATTTACCGGTTTTAAGATCGGCCCATTTGGTGGGTACGTCCGAGCCATGCAGCAGCTTCTTGTTGACGATGAAGGCGATGGTACCGGTGTAGGCCAGCGCCCAGTTACCGTCCTTGTCCTTGGCCCAGGCTGGTACCTGGTCCCAGGTGCTTGGCTTGTACGGTTGCACGACGCCCTGCTTGACCGCGATCGGGCCGAAGGCGGCGCCGACGTCGCCGATGTCGGCGCTGGCGTTATCTTTCTCGGCGGCGAACTTGGCGATTTCCTGGGCCGAGCTCATGTCGGTGTCGATGTGTTTCAGGCCGTAGAGCTTGGCCAGGTCGTCCCAGGTGCCTTTCCAGTTTGCCCAGTCGTCGGGCATGCCGACGCTGTTTACGGCGCCTTCCGCTTTCGCAGCGGCTTCCAACGTTTTCAGATCGGTATCAGCGGCCATGGCGGCGGTGCACATGGCAATGGTCGAGCCTAACAGTGATGCCAGGAAAAGCTGTTTCATCCGAAGCTCCTATGGGCGTTTTCAACGCTGCGATTGCGGTTGTGTTGGTCTAGGTCAGCAATACCTGAGCCAATTTAGGCGAGCCCTGTGACATTTTGATGTCGGCACCGGATGCCCCGGCAAATATCAGGTCCGTGAGGGTTGGCTGCGAATTAAGCGTAGACCATGGGTAAACAGCTGATCTGAAAGGACTTGGCCGTTTATTTGCAGGTTGTAAAAACTACCGTTCGGCGGCTCTGTCATCTGCCAGTCATGTGCAGTGCCTAGGCTTGCTGGAGTTAAAGCGGATTGAGGGGCGCTCGATCCCTGCCCTGAAACAGTGCTGGTCTAGTCCAGATAGGTAACGTTGATGCGCATCGATGCAACCAAAGCGGTGACAGCCATTGGCCAAGTCCTGCAAGAGCAGCTCGATCACGGGCTGCTGGCGCCCGGTAGCAAGCTGCCGGCCGAGCGCAAGCTCAGTGAACTGTTCGGGACCACGCGCATTACCGTGCGCGAAGCGTTGTTGCAGCTCGAGGCCCAAGGGCAGATCTATCGGGAAGAACGCCGGGGCTGGTTCGTTTCACCGCCGCGCCTGGCCTATAACCTGATGCAGCGCAGCCATTTCCACGCCATGGTCGCGGCCCAGGGGCGGGTACCTTCTACCCAAGTGATTTCGGCCCGCCTGCAACCCGCGTCGGCGGCGGTGTGTGCCTGGTTGCAGTTGCCGGCGCTGTCCAGCGTGATCCAGATCTGCCGCGCGCGGCGCATCGACGAGCGCCTGGTGCTGTACGTCGAGCACTACCTGAACCCGCAATATTTCCCGGACATTCTCGAGTTCGACCTGAACCAGTCCATGACCGAGCTGTACGCCCGTCACTACGACCTGCACTACGGGCGGGTGAAGTTCGAGATCGTGCCCACCTCATTGCAACCGGAAGCCGCGGCGGCGCTGAAGGTCTCGGTGGGCAGCCCGGGGCTGCGCATTGCCCGGGTCAACTATGACCAGCACCAGCGGCTGATTGACTGCGACCTGGAGTTCTGGCGACACGATGCCATTCATGTCGGGGTCGATGTACCGGAACAAACGCCGATGGCTTGAATTCAGAGCGACTCGTTGAGCTTGGTCAGGATCTTGAACACCACGGTGGCCAGGATCAACAGCATGCCGATCCACATGGCAAAGACTCCGACGTTCTTGTCGCGAAAGTTGAAACCGATGGCCAGCAGGATCATGCCGGCAATGATGGGCACCAGCATGGCGTTGAACGCAGACATCGAGATCATGACGACAGCCTTGTCGGGGGGATAAGGTGAGTCTAGTTGGGGTTTGGCTGGAGGGTGATGATGTGTGTCACATCCCCCGCGATCCGGAGGCTGACACCGTTGTGGCGAGGGAGCTTGCTCCCGCTCCAGTGCGCAGCACTGGCAAATGCGCATTCAGTTGCAGAGTCAGGGGGGCTGCTGCGCAGCCCAGCGGGAGCAAGCTCCCTCGCCACAGGTATCCACCGGTCCAAACAGACGGTTAGCGGCGGTTACGGCAACTCGCGGGACGCATAAAACGCACTCAACACCTTCACCAGATGCGCCAGGTCATGGCTGCCGCACAGCTCGCGGATCGAATGCATGGCGAAAGTCGGCAGGCCGATGTCGACGGTGCGCACGCCCAACTGGCTGGCGGTGATCGGGCCGATGGTCGAGCCGCAGCCCATGTCGCTGCGCACCACGAAGCTCTGCACCGGCACTTCTTCGGCCATGCACAGGTGTCGGAAGAACCCGGCGGTTTCGCTGTTGGTGGCGTAGCGCTGATTGCTGTTGACCTTGATCACCGGCCCGGCGTTGAGCTTGGGACCGTGATTGGCGTCGTGCTTGTCGGCGTAGTTGGGGTGCACGCCGTGGGCGTTGTCTGCCGAAACCAGCAGGGATTTCTGAATGGTTCGTACAAACTCTTCCCCTTCAGGCAGCAGGCGACGCAGGGTCTGTTCGAGCATCGGGCCATCGGCGCCACAGGCCGAGCACGAGCCGACTTCCTCATGGTCGTTGCACACCAGCACGCAGGTTTCCTCGGTGTCGGCGTTCAGCAAGGCTTGCAGGCCCGCGTAGCACGACAGCAGGTTGTCCAGGCGCGCGCCGGCAATGAAATCGCCGTGCAAGCCAATGACCGCGGCGCTTTGAGTGTCATAGAAACTCAGCTCGTAATCGAGCACCACATCGGCATTCAAACCGTGTTCGCGGGCCAGTTGGTCGGTGAGTACGGCGCGGAAGTCGACACGCTCGTCCCCGGCGAACTGCGCGAGGATCGGCGGCAGTTCGTTCTGCGGGTTGATGGCCCAGCCCTGGTTGGCCTCGCGATTAAGGTGAATGGCCAGGTTCGGAATCGTGGCGATGGGCGCCTTGAAATCGATCAGTTGACTTTCGACTTTGCCGTCACGGCGGAAGGTCACGCGCCCGGCCAGCGACAAGTCGCGATCGAACCACGGCGCCAGCAACGCGCCGCCGTAGACTTCGACGCCCAGTTGCCAGAACCCGTGGCGTTGCAGTTCTGGCTGCGGCTTGACCCGCAGGCACGGGCTGTCGGTGTGGGCGCCAACCAGGCGGATGCCATCGTGCAGCGCTGAGTTGCGGCCCAGCTTGAAGGCGATGATCGAGGAGTCGTTGCGCGTGACGTAATAGCGCCCATTGGCCTCGGTGGCCCAGGTCTCGCGTTCGTCAAGACGCTGGTAGCCTGCCGCTTCGAGACGCTGGGCAAGGCTGGCGGTGGCGTGGAACGGGGTGGGGGAGGCCTTGAGGAAGTCGATCAGGCCTTGGTTCAACTCTGCGCGCATAAGTAACTCCAGACAGCAATGGGCGCAAGTTTACCCCATCGACTGCCTGCGTTGCAGGCCCAATCCCCTGTCACTGATTGTGCTGCGTCCTCGGTATGGGTCAGTCCGAGGGCGCGATCCGCTTGCGCAGATGCGCCATGATCAAGGGCTTGTCCTGAGCCTTGGACGGTTCCGGCAGGTGCCGCGGCCAGTGCCTCAAGTGGCCGAATAGCTGTTGCTGACGCTTCGGTGCAAGGCGAAGAATCTCCCGCGATGCCGAATCCCACCAATGATGCCTGCACAGCTCGTAGTAAGGATGTTCCGGCGCCGCGCTGCCATACAACAAGTCGCGCCCGATCCTGTGCAAGGCTCCGCGCTGGTGGCGCAATTTCCATTTGATCTTCAGGCGACGCCAGGCCGACGGGAAGGGCCGGCTGCGCGGTACCTCATGGCAGCGCGCTATCAACTGATCGCTGAACGCCTCGCCGTGCTGGGCGAAAAAGTGCTCCTGCATGGTGTGGAAGAAGCGTTTGTCGGCGAAATAGTGATAGACGTGTTTGTTGGTTTCCTTGATGGCTTGGTGGCGCAACGTGAAGGAAATGGCGATTTGCTCGATGGTATGGATGTCAAAGCCGTCCTCGGTCCATTCATCGATCCGCTCAATGGCCTGGGACAGCAACGCTGCATCGCCGTCGGTCACACCGCACAAGCCACTGTTATAAAGCTTGAAGCTGTTGTTCTGATCCACGCCGTGGGTCAACAGGCAATCAGCCAGCTTGCGATAATCCTCGCGGCCACAGACGTAGTCCCAGTTGTATTCGAAGCGATCCATCAGGTACTGCCCTGGCCGGATTTGCTGGAACAACAGGTCGGGATCGGTGAGGAACAGCGTGTCGGTGTCGACGAACAGGGTTTTCTCGGCCAGCTTCAGCCCGGCGGCGATGGCGCAGGCTTTGCGCCGGTGCAGGTAACCATTATTGCCCTGCCATTGGGTCAGCAGTCCGGGGCTCAGCTTGACGGTCTCGATCGGCCAGCCCAGGTAGTCCTCGGGCCGGTCGGTCATGATTCTGATGCTCGGCAGTGTCGCCGGGTTGCCGTGGGCCAATGCCGTCAGGATGCTGAACTTGGCTTCGTGGCGATAAGCGTCCTTGTCCCCGTAGATCAGATACAGCAGTTGGTGACGAACTTTCCTGACGGGCGTTTCCTGAAAATCAATAACCTGCATGCCAAGCCTTTATCGGATGATCCATTTCCATGGAGAAGCAATTCTAGAACGGTGCAGGGCACTCGAAGCGCAAACGCTCGCCGCTTTGCGGATGGGTGAAACTGAGCATGCTGGCGTGCAGGCACAGCCGTGGCCAGGCAGCGAGGGCCTGCGGGTGGGCGTAGAGCCCGTCGCCCAGCAGTGGATGACCGATGGACAGCATGTGCACGCGCAACTGGTGGGAGCGCCCGGTGATCGGCGTCAGCTCGACCCGGCACCAGTCGCCGCAACGTTCCAGCACGCGCCAGAAGGTCAGGGCGTGTTTGCCGTGTTCATGGTCGACTACGTGCCGGGGCTTGGTCGGCGGATCGTAGCGCAGCGGCAGGTCGATGCTGCCACTGTCCAGCGTTGGTTGGCCCCAGCACAAGGCGGTGTAGGCTTTTTCGGTTTCGCGGTCATGAAACTGCCGGGACAACTCGCGATGAGTGTCCGGGTCGCGGGCCAACAGGATGATTCCGGAGGTTTCCCAGTCCAACCGGTGCACGATTCGCGCTTCCGGATAGCCGTTTTCCTGCAGGCGGGTGATCAGGCAGTCTTTGTTGTCATCGGCCCTGCCGGGCACGGAAAGCAACAGGGTCGGCTTGTCGACCACCAGGACGGCGGCGTCCTGATGAATGATGCGAATGTTGGACAGGGGCATTAAACAGTCTCGTTACAAACGCCAACGGCGGCTCGGGCCCATCTCATATTCCCAAGGAAGAGAAGGAGGGCCCGAGCCGCCGTGGCTCCTGCTGGATCTATCAGCGATCCGGCAGGGTGATGTTGAGTTCCAGAATCGAGCAACTGCCCTGGCTTTCAAGCGCCACGTGCACGTCATCGCTGCCGATGTTGACGTACTTGCGGATCACTTCCACCAGTTCCTTCTGCAAGGCTGGCAGGTAGTCAGGGGTGCTGCGTTGGCCGCGTTCGTGCGCCACGATGATCTGTAGACGCTCTTTCGCGACCGAGGCGGTACTGGGCTTTTTGTTGGCACGAAAGAAGTCAAAAAGGTTCATTACCTACCTCCAAACAGGCGCTCGAAGAAACCTTTCTTCGTTACATCGAGGAAACGATGCTCCACGGTTTTGCCCAGCAGGCGATCGACTGCATCGCTATACGCCTGGCCGGCGTCGCTCTGGTCGTCGAGAATGACCGGTACGCCGGAGTTCGAGGCCTTGAGTACCGCTTGGGATTCGGGGATCACGCCCAGCAGGGTGACAGCGAGGATTTCCTTGACGTCTTCGACGCCGAGCATTTCGCCGTCGCTGACCCGTTGCGGGTTGTAGCGGGTCAGCAGCAGGTGTTCCTTGATCGGCTCTTCGCCCTTTTCGGCGCGGCGGGACTTGCTCGCCAGCAGGCCCAGCATGCGGTCGGAGTCACGTACCGACGACACTTCCGGGTTGGTCACGACAATCGCTTCGTCTGCGAAGTACATGGCCAGGTGGGCACCTTTCTCGATGCCGGCCGGGGAGTCGCAGACCACGAACTCGAAGTCTTCCTTGAGTTGCATCAGGACCTTTTCCACGCCTTCCTGGGTCAGCGCGTCTTTGTCACGGGTCTGACTGGCAGCCAGCACGTAGAGATTTTCCAGGCGCTTGTCCTTGATCAGGGCTTGTTGCAGGTTCGCTTCGCCATTGACGACGTTGACGAAGTCATAGACCACGCGACGCTCGCAACCCATGATCAGGTCCAGGTTACGCAGGCCGACGTCGAAGTCGACGATGACTGTCTTGTGGCCGCGCAGAGCGAGGCCGGTACCGATAGCGGCGCTGGTGGTGGTCTTACCCACACCACCCTTGCCGGATGTAACCACGAGAATCTTGGCCAAGGTGTTTCACCCCTAAGGAAAAAAGGACTTTTTCAGCCCCTGAAGAACATCTCTGGAAAACTGCTGCAGTTGGACAGGCCAGGCGAAAATCGGATGGCGGGCGAGGTCTACCTCCGGTAAACACTGCCTGATCCTTTTTCCTACGTCGTTTAGCCGTTTTCGCTACGTTTTAGAGATGCTTGGAAAATGCGGCAGTATCCGTTAAAGCCGAATGATGTTCAACACGTCGCCCGTCAGGCTGATCTGGACGCCCGCCCCCCACAATGGGTCGCGGCGCAAATCCTCGGAAACCTTGTACTGCCCGGCGATGGAAACCAGCTCAGCGCTCAATTGCTGACAGAAAATCCTGGCTTTTGTATCACCCTTGACGCCGGCCAGCGCGCGACCGCGCATCGGGCCGTATACATGGATGTTGCCATCGGCCAGAAGTTCCGCGCCCGGACTGACCGAGGAAACGATGACCAGATCGCCACCCTGGGCATAAATCTGTTGCCCGCCGCGCACGGGCGAGGTGATGACGCGGGTCGGCTTGATCGTGGGCTCGGGTGGTTTTTCCGGGGTTTTCTTCGCTTCGACTGGGCTCAGTTCCAGCACGCGCTCCCGGGCGCCGGACGGCGGCAGCACCGGAATGTCCACGGCGATGGCGGCGGCGATGTCTTCGATGCGGCTGGCACGGATCGCCAGGGTGCGCAGGCCGTGCTGGCGGCAAACACGCATCAGGCCCGGCAGGTCCACGGCGCCTTCGCCGGCCGGCAGCTTGTCCAGGGCCAGCACCAGCGGGGCATTGCTGAAGAAATTCGGGGCCTGGGCGACTTTGGCCGCCAATTGCCGGTCAAGGCTCTCCAGGTCGTTGCGGGCCAGCTCCAGCACCGTAATGGCGAGCATGCTGCCCTTCAACTGGAACACGGGATCTTGGTCTAGCGGTTCGGTTTGGCTCATGGTCGGCGTACAACGGCTTGTCACTAAAAGTGCCGAGACTTATAACGAGATCGTCCGCGAGCCGCAACCCGGGTCGAACAATGTAGAATGCCCGGCCCATGTCTTTGTGGAAGCTGTAATGGATCGCCCGCGTTTTCGAGCTGCTTTTTTTCATCCGCGTTTCTGGCTGCTATGGTGCGGCCTGGGGCTATTGTGGCTGATCGTCCAGTTGCCTTATCCGTTGCTGCTGCGTGTCGGCCGTGCATTGGGTGCGCTGATGTACCGGGTGGCTGGCGACCGACGGCGCATCGCCCGGCGCAACCTGGAGCTGTGCTTTCCCGAAAAGTCCGCTGCCGAGCGCAAGCGTCTGCTCAAGGAAAACTTCGCTTCCACCGGCATCGCTTTCTTCGAAATGGCCATGAGCTGGTGGTGGTCGCGTTCGCGCCTGGCGAAGCTGGCCCATGTCGAAGGCCTGGAGCATCTCAAGCTGGCCCAGCGCGAGGGCAAGGGCGTGATCCTGATGGCGCTGCATTTCACCACGTTGGAAATCGGCGCGGCCTTGCTCGGCCAGCAGCACACCATCGATGGCATGTACCGCGAACACAAAAATCCACTTTTCGACTATATCCAGCGCCGGGGCCGTGAGCGGCACAACCTCGATTCCCTGGCGGTGGAACGCGATGATGTGCGCGGCATGCTCAAGCTGCTGCGTGCCGGTCGGGCGATCTGGTATGCGCCGGACCAGGATTACGGCGCCAAGCAAAGCGTGTTCGTGCCGTTGTTCGGCATCCAGGCGGCGACGGTCACCGCCACGAGCAAGTTCGCCCGCCTGGGCAAGGCGCTGGTCGTGCCATTCGTCCAGGAGCGCCTGGCCGATGGCAGCGGCTATCGCCTGGTGATCCAGGCCCCGCTGGAAGGGTTTCCGGGGGAGACTGAAGAGGCTGACTGCATCCGTATCAATCAATGGGTCGAGCAGTCGGTGCGAGATTGTCCCGAGCAATACCTCTGGGCCCACCGGCGCTTCAAGAGCCGTCCGCCGGGCGAGCCGAAGCTCTACGATAAGCGTGGTTGAATCTGCACTCGGCCAATTTCCAGCGTCACCTTGAGCACGGAGCATTGCGATGACCCCAGCTGAACCGGTTA
This sequence comes from Pseudomonas sp. Q12-87, assembly GCF_001269755.1. NCBI lineage: Bacteria > Pseudomonadati > Pseudomonadota > Gammaproteobacteria > Pseudomonadales > Pseudomonadaceae > Pseudomonas > Pseudomonas sp. Q12-87. The sequence goes on from NZ_LHVI01000011.1 coordinate 18,884, forward strand.
CAGGTTTGATTCTTTCCGGCGGCGGGGCTCGGGCAGCGTATCAAGTGGGTGTCTTGGCAGCGATTGCCGAGTTGTTGCCCGACGGGGCGCAGAACCCGTTCCCGGTGATCGTCGGCACATCTGCCGGCGCGATCAACGCGGTCAGCCTGGCCAGCGGGGCGATGGACTTCAAGAGCGCCATCGAACGCCTGACAGCCTTTTGGCAAACGGTGCGCAGCCATCAGGTCATGCGCAGCGACTGGCGCGGGGTGATTGCCCAGGCGACGCGTTTCATCACTCACAGCCTGCTGGGCCTTGGAGCCAAGCTGCCGGTGGCGCTGGTCGACAGTTCGCCGCTGCGCGAATTGCTCCAGGCGCAATTCCACGCGTCGGGTATCGAGCAAGCGATTTTCGAGGAGCAATTGCGGGCGGTGGCGGTGACCGCGTTCGGCTACGAGTCGGGCCAGGCCGTGACGTTCTATCAGGGCCGCGGAACCATCGGTGCCTGGCTGCGCCATCGGCGCATTGGCGTGCCGACGCAGTTGTCGGTAGAGCATTTGCTGGCCAGTTCGGCGATTCCCCTGTTGTTCGCGCCGGTCAAGATTGGCCCGCAATACTTCGGCGACGGTGCCGTGCGTCAATCGGCGCCTATCAGCCCGGCCCTGCACCTGGGGGCCAATCGCGTGCTGGTCATCGGTGTCAGTGGCAACCCTCGTGGTGCGGGTGGCCAGGATCCTTCGGAGCGCAGCTACACCGGCCTGCAGCCGTCACTGGCGCAGATCGGAGGCCACATGCTCAACAGCACGTTCATCGACAGCCTGGAAAGCGACATCGAGTTGCTTGAGCGTCTGAACGCGTTCAGTCACTTGCTGCCCGACGACGTTCCCGCCCACACCCTCGGCGCGGCGCCGGTGGAGGTGCTGGTGATTTCTCCCAGCCAACCGATCGATGAAATTGCCGCTCGCCATCGGCAGGAGTTGCCCCGTGCATTGCGAGTATTCCTGCGCGGGCCGGGTGCGACCAAGACCAGCGGCGCGGGGGTGCTCAGTTACCTGTTGTTCGAGGCGGGGTATTGCAGCGAATTGGTCGAATTGGGGCGCCAGGATGCGTTGGCGCAGCGTGAGGAGTTGAGTCGGTTCCTGGGGTTGGCTTGAGGGAGTGCGCCACTAAAACTGTGGCTGTCACGCAGCCAGTGTAGGAGCGGGCTTGCTCGCGAAGGCGACTGAGCATTCAACATCGATATCGGCTGACAGTCCGCTTTCGCGAGCAAGCCCGCTCCCACAAGGGATTTGTGGTGGAGCTCTAAACCTGAGATCCAGTCAGGTCAGAAGTGATACTTCAGCAAGAAGCTGGTATTGCTCTGGTTGGTCTTGAATCCATCACTGTCTTCGATGGCGTATTTGTTCTTCCAGTAATCATATTCCACGCCCACGTAGAGCTGCTTGGCGCCCAGGTTCAGTGCCTTGCCCAAGTCGTATTTGATCTGCGGGTTGATGTGCAGGTTGGCGTGGTAGGTGCCTTTGGAGTTGGTGTCGTTGTCCACCACCCAGTCGATGAAACCGTCGATCAGGATATCGGACGAGCCCACGGGAATCGTGTAGGCCCACGCGGGAGTGATCTGCCAGACATTGTCGCCGGCGCGGGCGCCTTCGGTCTGACGGTTGTAGAAGTTCAGCTGGAAGTAGTCGAAACCGGGAATGTCCAGGTCGAAGCCCGGGCCGATCAGGTAGGACTCGTTGTCGCCTTCCCCGAACTCGTATGTCATGGCCAGCAGCACGTCCTTGATCGGGCCCAGCTCCAGCTTCTGGTCAAAGATCTTGCCGAACGACAGACGCGGGCTGAACTCACCGTAGTAGGTGTTCGACCCGGCGTTGCTGTCTTCCTTGCCGTTGTAGAAGATCCGGTCGAGGAAGAAAAAGTTGTCCCCGTATTTCCAGGCGTCGGCGTGCTCGAAGGTGACGGTCTGCTGGATTCGCGGGTTGACCTGAAAATCCTTGCCGTACAGGTAGGTCAGGCTGTTGTTCTGCCACTGGAACAGGTCATCGGCCATCGCTTGGCCCCCGGCCAGCAGGGACCCTGCAAGTATCAGGCTGGTGCACATACGTTTCATTCGGTTTGCTCCCAAAGGTAAGTGGTACCGCTGTCTTTTTTCATTCAGCGCTCTGGTGTGGCGCCTTTTTCAACGGACAATAAACATCCGTTCGGTCAGCTTTTGCTCGTGGCAAATGCTGTTAGCAAGAGCTGAGCCAAGGCCGAAGCAGGCTCGCCCGAGCGGTTTGAAGCGGTCGAAAAAGGTGTTTTCAAGGGGCCGCAGTCCTGCGTAACGCCGGTAAAGCTGGCGTGTTGGTCAGGATTCGAGGGGGCTTCCTGGAGGTGCGGATTCGAACGGCCGCGCAGGATACGGACTTGCCTTGGCGGGCTCAAGTGCCCTGCATCGGCGCATTCGCGACGAATGTGGGGCGTGGTGGTGGGGCTCTGTCATCTGATGCTTTCCTCTTGTTTTTATTGTTGAGGCGCAGGCAGTCGCTGACGGGCGACCGGTCGTATGCCGGTCTGCCTGTCAGCGGTATTACACATAGCGATTTTGGACGGCGTGGCTCAGTTGGTGCGCGCGCCCTGGTTGATCCACGCGCCGATCAGATCGCGCTCTTGCTGGGTCATTTGGGTAATGTTGCCCAGGGGCATGATCTGGTTGGTCACGGCCTGGGCCTGGATGCGCGCGGCCTGTTGCTGGATCTGCTGCGGCGTGTCGAACATCACGCCGGCTGGCGCTGCACTGAACAACGGGCTGGTGGGCTTGGCCGAATGACAGACGGAGCAGCGTTCCTGGATCACGCTGTGGACCTTCTCGAACGATGGCCCCTGGGCGTTGGCGGCTTGGGCGGGCGCTGGGGCCGGCGCCGCGGGTGCGGCTTGCGGCTTGGCACCACCGCCCACGGCGGTTTCCGGCAGCGGCTGGTATTCGATGGCCGCCGGTGCCTTGGCCACGTCCGGTGCGCTCGTCACAGGCTTGGGGCCAGTGACATAAGCCAGGCAAATCATTGCCAGGGCACCGACCGGCAGCGTCCAGGCGAACCGGTTGCTGTCATGGCGCGTGTTGAAGTAGTGGCGCACCAACACAGCGGCCACCGCGATCCCCGCCAGGATCAGCCAGTTGTACGGGCTGCCGTAGGTGCTCGGAAAGTGGTTGCTGATCATGATGAACAGCACCGGCAGGGTGAAGTAGTTGTTGTGCCGTGAACGCAGCAGCCCCTTGGCCGGCAGTGCCGGATCGGGCGTGCGGTTCTCGGCGATGGCCGCCACCAGCGCGCGTTGGGCCGGCATGATGATGCGAAACACGTTGCCGACCATGATCGTACCGATGACCGCCCCGACATGCAGGTAGGCACCGCGACCGCTGAAGACCTTGCTGAACCCGTAGGCGGCGGCGATCAGCAGCACGAACAGGATCAGGCCGAGCAGGGCGGGGCGCTTGCCCAGGGCCGAGTCGCAGAGAAACGAATAGACGAACCAGCCGACGAACAACGAGCCAATGCCCAAGGCAACACCTTCGGGGCCGCTCAAGCCGCTACCGGGCGCCAGCAAATAAACGGTTGGGTTCCAATAGAACACCACGCACAGCAGGGCGATGCCCGACATCCAGGTGAAGTACGCTTCCCACTTGAACCAGTGCAGATTGTCCGGCATGGAGGGTGGTGCGAGTTTGTATTTTTCCAGGTGGTAGATACCGCCGCCGTGGATGGCCCACAGGTCGCCGGCCAGGCCGCTGCGGGGGTTGACGCGGTTGAGGTTGTTTTCCAGCCAGACGAAGTAGAACGACGCGCCGATCCAGGCCACGCCAGTGATCATATGAACCCAGCGCACGCTCAGGTTCAGCCATTCCAGCATATGTGCTTCCACAGTCTTTACCTCTCGCCCGTCATGCTTGTTTTCGCATAATCGGACGCTTCTCTTATTGGTGGGGGGCGAGGATCAACAGCTCATCCTCTTTGAAAAAATGCTCATCGCAGTTATTGCCTGTGCCACTGCGATCAACCACCAGGAAGTCATCCCGCTTTTCGATCGTCAGCACCGGGTGGTGCCAGACGCCGCGATGGTAATTAATGCCCTGCCTGCCGTTGGTGACGAAGGCGCGGACCAAGCCTGATACAGGTGCATCGCCAAGTGGCGCGACCACGATCAGAAAGGGATTGCCGAGCAGCGGTATGAAGGCCTGGCTGCCCAGCGGATGGCGCTCCAGCATGCGCACGGTCAATGGCATGTCCAGCGCGTCGGCGCGGAAGATGCTGATGATCGCCTGGTCGTCCGGCGTGGCGGTTTCCACCGTCGCCAGGCGATGGAAGCGCATGGTCGAACCGTTGTTGATCATGAAGTGATCGCTGCCATCGGTTTCGATCACGTCACCGAACGGGGCGAAGGCTTCTTTGGTCAACGGTTCGATCTTGAGTGTGCGCATGCTGGTCTTCTTATCCGAATGCTGTGTTGTTGATTTCAGCTTTTGTGGCGAGGGAGCTTGCTCCCGCTGGGACGCGAAGCGGTCCTCAAAATGGGACTGCTGCGCAGTCCAGCGGGAGCAAGCTCCCTCGCCACAGGTGCACCCTTTATTTCGATACCTTGCCCAAAACCCGCAGGCGACTCACGCCCCCATCCGGGAACACATTGAGGCGGATATGGGTGATTGGTCCCAACGCCTTGATCTGCTCGGCGAAGGTGTGTTCCGCGTGCATCTCCAGCTTCTGGCTCGGCAGCAGTTCACGCCAGAACAACGACTGGGTTTCGATCTGGCTGTCGGTGCCGCCCTTGACGAAGGCGCCCTGGATCGAGCAGCTGTCGGGGTAGTTACCCTTGAAGTGCAGAGTGTCGACGACGACTTTCTCGACGATGCCGGCGTGGCCCAGGGCGACGATCACCCAATCATTGCCGGGGGTGCGACGACGGGCGGTTTCCCAACCGTCGCCCATGTTCACGCCGCGGCCCGGGTTGAGGATGTTGCTCATGCGGCCGAAGTGCTCGTCGGAGCAGGCCAAGGCGCGGCCACCATTGAGGGCGGCGGCGAGGTCGATCTGTTCGTTGTCGCCTACGGCCGACCAGTCGCGGAACGGAATGCCATAGACCCGCAGGCGAGCCACGCCGCCATCGGGATAGATATTGAAGCGCAGGTGGCTGAAAGCTTGGTCATTGTTGATTTCGTGGTAGTGGTGGCTGTTGCCTTGCAGCTCGACGGCCGACAGTACTTCAGTCCATTGGGTGTTTTCGTCCGGCTCGCCTTCGACCAGGAAGCAGGCCTCCAAAGAGGCCGACGGCGGGTAGTTACCGGTGAAGAATGAAGTGTCGATGTCCACGCCTTTGATCGAGCCGGCGACGCCCAGGCGGATCACCGCGCTGTCGTAGCCTTCGAAGCGCTTGCGGCGCGACTCCCAGCCGTCCATCCACTTGCCGTTGTCATCGAATATACCCTCCTTCCACACCGCTGGGGTCGGTTGGAACAGACGGTTGGCGTCGGCGAACCAGTCATCGGTGACGGAGATGATCTTGGTGCCCAGGCGGGCGTCGGCCAGGTTGACGAACTTCTCGAAAGGTACGGCGTAAGCTTTCATTCTTCTTGTCTGCCTTTAAATAAGTTGGCTGGGGATGCTTGCAGCAGGCTGCTCGCTAAAGGGTCAGTAGTCGGAACAACGCGATTTTGTTGATCTCTGCCAGCGCGCATTTGAATTCGGTGTCGATCGAATGATGGATGCGCGTTTCGAACGCCGCGAGGATCTGGTGCCGGTTGCTGCCTTTTACCGCCATGATGAAGGGAAACTTGAACTTGGCTTTGTAGGCCTCGTTCAGCTCGGTGAAGCGCTGAAACTCTTCGGCCGTGCATTGGTGAATACCGGCGCCTGCCTGTTCGTTCGTGCTGGCTTCGGTCAGTTGGCCCTGGACGGCCGCTTTGCCGGCCAGGTCCGGGTGAGCGTTGATCAAGGCCAGTTGGCTGGCGTGATCGGCACTCAACAGGATATCGCTCATGCGCTGATGCAGGGTTTCGACCTGGTCGATCGACGAATCCTGGCCCAGCTCGAAAGCCTTTTCGGCCACCCATGGCGAATGTTCGTAGATATCGGCGAAGGCCTTGACGAAGGCTTCGCGGCTCAGGGTGGAGGGCTTGAGGGTTTGGAACGCAGTCATTTCGACGCTCCCGCTTTTAGAGCCTGCGGGCAGGGATGGGTCTGCTGCCAATGGCGGGCGATGTCGACGCGCCGGGCGAACCAGACCTGCTCGTGGCCCTTGGCGTATTCGAGGAAGCGCTTGAGCGAGGCGAGGCGGGCAGGGCGGCCGATCAGGCGGCAGTGCAAGCCGATGGAGAGCATTTTCGGTGCCTCGCTGCCTTCGGCATACAGCACGTCGAAAGCATCCTTGAGGTATTGGAAGAAATCGTCTCCGTTGTTGAAACCCTGCACCTGGGTGAAGCGCATGTCATTGGTGTCCAGCGTGTACGGGATCACCAGATGCGGCTTGCCGTGGGGAGTGTTCGGTTCCCAGTAGGGCAGGTCGTCGTCATAGGTGTCGCTGTCATAGAGAAAGCCACCTTCTTCCATCACCAGCCGACGGGTGTTGGGGCCGGTGCGGCCGGTGTACCAGCCCAGCGGCCGCTCGCCGGTGATTTCGGTCAGGATGCGGATTGCTTCGAGCATGTGCTCGCGTTCCTGGGCTTCATCCATGTATTGGTAGTCGATCCAGCGATAACCGTGGCTGCAGATTTCATGTCCAGCGGCGACCATCGCACGAATCGCGTCCGGATGGCGCTGGGCGGCCATGGCCACGGCGAAGATGGTCAGCGGGATGTCGAATTCCTTGAACAGCTTGAGGACACGCCAGACACCGGCACGGCTGCCATACTCGTACAACGATTCCATGCTCATGTTGCGCTCGCCTTGCAGCGGTTGCGCCGCGACCATCTCCGAGAGGAACGCTTCGGATTCCTTGTCGCCGTGCAGAATGTTGCGTTCGCCGCCTTCTTCGTAATTGAGTACGAAGGACAGGGCGATGCGGGCGTTGCCCGGCCACTGGGCGTGGGGAGCGTTATTGCCGTAACCGATCAGGTCGCGTGGGTAGTCAGCGCTCACTGCAGTCTTCCTTCTTGTTCGAACCATGTGGGTGGCGCCCTGATGATGAATCACAGGCTGGCGTCACGACGATGGAGTGATTGTATACAACTTTATGCGCGATTTGTAAGCCCGTTTTTTTGCATTTTTCATCGAGTCCCCTGGTTTGTCTACACTGCAAGAAACCTGCCTACTTGGTCAATTAATCGCTACTGGAGCAGCGTATCCTTTGGTTTGGCTTGAAGTTGGGGCAGGGGCGCAATTGAACATGATGCGAGCAAAATATCTTCTTTTTATTGTGTACAATTTTTATGTAAAGTGTCTTAATTCATCCATCGCCGCAGCGTTTGATGCTCCGAAACGGTGCGGCTTGTCTTTCAACTGATTCTAAGGAGGCGCCGTGCCGGGCTGCACCGCAGCGAGGCGCGCACAATCGATGGGACGTTTGACTACTCACGTTTTGGACGCAGCCCACGGCTGCCCGGGCAGTGCGATCAAGATCGAGCTGTACCGCGTTGAAGGATCACACCTGCACTTGGTCGCCAGCGCGCAGACCAACAGCGACGGCCGCTGCGATGCGCCATTGCTGCAAGGGGATGACTATCGATCGGGGGTCTATCAGTTGCAATTCCATGCGGGCGATTACTACCGTGCCCGAGGTGTGCAACTGCCCGAGCCGGCATTCCTGGATGTGGTGGTGCTGCGCTTCGGCATTTCGGCCGAGCAGGAGCATTACCACGTGCCCCTGTTGATTTCGCCTTACGCCTATTCAACCTATCGAGGCAGTTGATCCCCCAAGCTGCTGCCTTGTCCTGGAAGCGACTGCGCATAGAGCTTCCCTGGTTTTCGCCCGCTCACACTGCGGGCTTTTTTTTGCTTGTCGATATGTGTTGTCTGGAAGGGCGCCTTCGCGAGCAAGCCCGCTCCCACATTTGAAATGCATTCCAATTGTGGGAGCGGGCTTGCTCGCGAAGCTTTTGTTTTTCTTAGCGACTCAGCAACGAAGCCGCCCCCGCGCTACCGAACAACCCGGCACTGACCCGGTTGAACCAGCTCTGCCCCTTGCCCGTGCGCAGATATCGAGCCGCGCCGTGGGCGCCGAGCCCGTAGGCCAGCTTGCACAGTAGGTCGAGCACGGTCCAAGTGGCGATCATGATCAGCAACTGCGGCAGGAACGGTTGCTCGGCACTCAGGAATTGCGGCAGGAAAGCGGCAAAAAAAAGAATGTCCTTCGGGTTGCTGGCGCCCAGCACGAAGGCCCGGCCAAACAGTGCGCGAAAGCGCGGCACGGCGGCGGCCTGGGGCACTTCGGCGCCTTGGGCCGGCTGGCGCGATTGCTGCCAGCTCTGCCAGGCCAGGTAGAACAGGTACAGCGCACCGACGATTTTCAGGGCGCTGAACAACTGTTCCGAGGCCATCAACAACGCACCAAGCCCCAGCGCCGAAGCGCTCAACAGGCAAATGGAGGCAATCACTCCGCCCAGGAATGCCGGGTATGAGCGGCGCAGGCCGTAGTTCAGGCTGTTGCCGATCATCAACAGCGACAGCGGGCCGGGAATGAGGATCACCACCAGCGCGGCGCCGCTGAACAACAGCCAGGTTTCCAGGTTCATTGCTTTTGCTCCTGATGTACAAAAGCCTCACCCAAGGGGTGAGGCGGGTGGATACGGTATCGCTTACAAAAAGATGAACTTGGCGATGAAGATCGCACAGAGCACCCACAAGCTGACGGAAATTTCCTTGTGTTTACCGGTGCCTGCCTTGAGTACCACGTAGGTGATGAAACCCAGGGCGATACCATCGGCGACCGAAAAGGTCAGGGGCATCATGATGGCCGTGACGATGGCCGGGATGCTGTCGGTCGCTTCGTCCCAGTCGATATGGGCCATACCGCCCATCATCAGCATGGCAACGTAGATCAAGGCGCCGGCCGTGGCATAGGCCGGAATCATCCCGGCCAGCGGTGCGAAGAACATGGCGGCAATAAATAACACACCGACGGTCACGGCGGTAAGCCCCGTCCGGCCACCCGCTGCCACACCGGCGGCGCTTTCCACGTAGCTGGTCACGGGAGGCACACCGACCATTGCGCCGAAGACGCTGGAGGCGCTGTCGGCTTTCAATGCGCGGGAGAGGTTTTCGATCTTGCCGTCGGCTTTCACCAGCCCGGCGCGCTGGGCAACGCCCATCAGGGTGCCGGCGGTGTCGAACATGTGCACGAACAGGAAGGCCAGCACCACGCTGATCATGCTGACATTGAACACGCCGGCCACGTCCATGGCCATCCAGGTGGGTGCCAGGCTCGGCGGCGTGGACATGACGCCGTTGTACTGCACCAGTCCCAGGCCCCAGCCGGCCAGCGTCACGGCGATGATGCTGATCAGGATCGCACCGAACACCCGGTGGTAACTGAGCACCGCGATCATCAGGAAACACACGGCGGCCAGCAACGGCCCAGGTTCACGCAGCGAACCGAGCTTGATCAACGTGGCAGGGCTGTCGACGATGATCCCGGCTGTCTTCAAACCGATCAACCCGAGGAACAAACCGACCCCCGCACCCATGGCGAAGCGCAGGCTCACCGGAATGCTATTGAGCAGCCATTCGCGGATTCGCGACAAGGTCAGGACCATGAACAGCACGCCGGAAACGAACACCGCGCCCAACGCGGTTTCCCAGTTGTAGCCCATGGTGCCGACCACGGTGTAGGTAAAGAAGGCGTTCAGGCCCATGCCCGGCGCCAGACCCACCGGCCAGTTGGCGTACAGGCCCATCAACAGACAACCCAAGGCAGCGGCGATGCAGGTGGCGACAAAGGCAGCGCCATGGTCGATGCCGGCGTCGGCCATGATGTTGGGATTGACGAAAATGATGTAGGCCATGGTGATGAAGGTCGTCAGACCGGCAATCAGCTCGGTCTTCACCGTGGTGCCATGCAAGCTGAGTTTGAAGATGCGCTCCAGCCAACCACTGCGTAATGGCGGCGAGAGATCCAGCGTCTGGGCGTCGGGTTTGCGGCTTTCCACAGCGAGTACTCCTCAAGAGTTTTATTGTTATTTCCAGCTACGCAGGCCCTGAGGGTGGTTGCGCAGCGTTGAGGCAGGTAAGGCTGGCGACGTTTGTTGACCTATTGGTCAGGAACTCGCACGAAGCGAATTATGCTTTTGTATACAAATAAAGCAAATAATGTTTTCTGTTTTGTCGACGAAATGTTTGGCGATCGGGGTATATCGCCCTTGCGGGCGCTATCGCGAGCAGGCTCGCACACAGTGGAATGCGTTGAATATAAATTTTGTAGGCGGCCACGGCCCCGTGGGAGCGAGCCTGCTCGCGATAGCGTCGGATCAGACACCTTCAGTCGCTAGATTTCCCCAGGGCCAGATTCACCGCCAACCACCCACTCACCGCTTCCTCCCCAGCCTCGGCAAACACCCGCTCCAGCAACTTCACTTGCTCACGGCGCAACGCCTGCTCGAACCGCTCCCCCTCAGCCGTCAACGCCAGCAGCCGCTTGCGCTTGTCCGTCTCGGACGCAACGCTGTCCACCAAGTGCATTTCCATCAACTGGCGCAACGGCATGTTCAGCGCTTGCTTGCTCACCCCGAGGACCGCCAGCAGCTCTTTCACACTCAGGGATGGGTAACGGGCGATGAAAAAAGCAATGCGCTGATGGACCCGGCTCAAACCCCGGCGCTCGAGCATCTCATCGGCCTTGGCGGTGAACGCCTGATAGCCGAAAAAAAAAGCTTCCATGGCCATTTGCTGAGAGGTCGGGTTTTTAAGGTCAAGCATATTGACGTATCCAGAGAGGTCGGAGTAATTTCGGTCAACTAGTTTGACTCATTTTTCCAGCGACCCGCTACAGGTGACCCTATGGCTTTTTCCGAACGTGTCTCGCGCCTCAAAAGTTCGTTGATTCGAGAAATTCTCGCTGCTGCGCAACGTCCTGAGGTGATGTCGTTCGCCGGCGGCCTGCCGGCAGAAGCCATGCTGCCGAAAGTCGAGTGGGCGGATATGCCGGTGTCCATGGGCCAATACGGCATGAGCGAAGGCGAGCCGGCCTTGCGTGAAGCCTTGGCCGCGCAGGCGCGCTCGCTGGGCCTGGCCTGTGAAGCGAATCAGGTGCTAGTGGTCAGCGGCTCCCAGCAGACCCTCGACTTGGCGGCCAAGCTGCACATCGATGTCGGCACTGAAGTGATGCTGGAAGCGCCGACTTACCTGGCAGCGTTGCAGATTTTCCAGCTGTTCGGCGCCGACTGTATCACCGTGGCCCTGGAGGCCGACGGTCCGGACCTTCACCAGTTGCGGGCGCGGCTGGAGCGGCATCGCCCAGCGTTCATCTACCTGATTCCGACGTTCCAGAACCCGTCGGCGGTGCGCTACAGCGAGGCCAAGCGCGATGCGGTGGCGGCGCTGCTGGACGAGTTTGGCGTCACCCTGGTTGAAGACGAACCCTACCGTGAGCTGACATTCGACGGCGGCAGTGCCACCCCGATTACCAGCCGCTTGAAAAAGGCCAGTTGGATCTACACCGGCACCGTGTCGAAAACTCTGTTGCCGGGGCTACGGGTGGGTTACCTGATCGCCAGCCCGGATCTGTTCCCGCACCTGCTGCGGCTCAAGCAATCGGCGGACCTGCACACCAATCGCATCGGCCAATGGCAGGCGTTGCAATGGATCGGCACCGAGCGGTACCGCGATCATTTGAGTGAGTTGAGGGATTTCTACCGGGACCGTCGCGACCGTTTCCAGGCTGCGCTGCACAAGCATTTTGCCGACATCGCGGATTGGAATGTGCCTCAAGGCGGACTGTTTTTCTGGCTGACTCTCAAGCAACCTTTGGACACCCGAACTTTGCTTGCCGCCGCGCTGGCGGTGGACGTTGCGTTCATGCCGGGCGAGCCGTTCTTCCCGGAACCGGACAAGCACCCGGGGCACCTGCGCTTGAACTTCAGCCACATCGATCCAGCGCGGCTGGATGAAGGGCTCGAGCGGTTGGCGGGGGTGGTGCGGGAGGCTTTGGCTGCGAAAGCGGCTTGATCCTAGGATTTGAAATGATTGTGCTGGCCCCTTCGCGAGCAAGCTCGCTCCCACAGGGTTCGGTGTTGAATACAGATTTTGTGTTCAGCAATGCCCACTGTGGGAGTGGGCTTGCTCGCGAAGAGGCCTTAAAGCACAACAGAAACCATCAAACCGCCGAAAAACGCTTATCCAGATAATCAATGATCACCTTGGACTCATACATCCAAGTGGTCTGGCCATTCTCTTCGATGCGCAGGCACGGCACTTTGATCCTGCCACCTTGCTCCAGCAGCGTCTGGCGATCCTGCTCGTTGTTTTTCGCATCGCGCAGGGCCAGGGGGACATTGAGACGACGCAGGGTGCGGCGGGTCTTCACGCAGAACGGGCAGGCGTGAAATTGGTACAGCGTCAGGCTGCGGGCCGCTTGGTCAACGTGCGCCTGAGCCTCGGCCGGGCGCTGTTTCTTGCCAGGACGGGTGATGAAGTCGATGAAGATGATGAGCTGGCCCAGGCCAACTCGAAGCGCTTTGACGATCACGGTGTAAGCCTCGCGGCAAGGAGGAAGAGGGCGCGCAGCTTACCCGATTTTTCACAGGCGAAAAAAAACCGGCGATCGACGCCGGTTTTTTTATGCTGCCGATTACTTGATGAGGCTGAGGAATTCCATGCGTGTCGCCGCATTTGCGCGAAATTCACCGAGCATCACCGACGTGATCATCGAAGAGTTCTGCTTTTCCACACCGCGCATCATCATGCACATGTGCTTGGCCTCGATCACCACCGCCACGCCCAGGGCACCAGTCACCTGTTGGACCGCGTCGGCGATCTGGCGGCTGAGGTTCTCCTGGATCTGCAGGCGACGTGCGTACATGTCGACGATACGCGCGACTTTCGACAGCCCCAGCACCTTGCCACTCGGGATGTAGGCCACATGGGCCTTGCCGATGAAAGGCAGCAGGTGATGTTCGCACAACGAGTACAACTCGATGTCCTTGACCAGCACCATCTCGCTGTTGTCGGAGCTGAACAAGGCACCATTGGTGACTTCTTCCAGCGTCTGTTCATAACCGCGGCAGAGGTACTGCATGGCCTTGGCAGCACGCTTGGGCGTGTCGAGCAGGCCCTCGCGGGAAACGTCCTCGCCCAGTTGGCCGAGAATCGCGGTGTAATTCTGTTCCAGTGTCACGGAGGCTGATTCCATAAGGGTTTCAGGAGGGTACTGATTCTGCTTGTACCTATTTTGTACCAAATCGGGCTTTTCGAGTCTCCGTGTTCGTTCTATCAACGCGAGCGGTTCATCGAGTTTTAGGGTCGGTAGCGATATGGGGTGCCGTGACCAAGCCGAAAGGCAATAAATGCAGGGTTTGTTCCCGCCATGGAAGCGCATGGTAGCGTATGTGTGTCGGCAGTTGTATGGCCGAGCGGCGCGAATCCGCAAATTCGTGACCATGGGTCGTCGGGTTCAGGAGGTCAACCCTGGGCGGCGCCCTCTGCCTCGTAGAGTGTGGCTGCGGTCATCCATAACACCAAGCCTTAACTGCACGGGCAGATGGACGAGACAGGGTTTTTCTTTTGCGTAAGCGTAGGCATGCGTCTATGTAATGGGTAAGACGTATTTAATGTGTCTCGAATATGTCGGCAGGCTAGACTCGTGTCAGAAATTTTGCAGCGTTATAGGGTGCTTATCGTCAAGCCGTGCGTTGGCAGGCATTAGATGACTCGCTCTTGTCGGGCGACGACTCTGTGTGGATACACTGCTTTTTATAAGGGCTTGACCGATAAAATCGACGGCTGTATTTTTACAGGGATTCAACTAATCGGGTAATGCAAGCATGGAGCTATCAAACGCAATTCCGGTATTTAGGATATCCTCTGAAAAGTTAGCCCGCGAATATTATGTGGGTGGCTTGGGTTTTTCGATAGATTGGCAGCATCGGCAGAATAATTATCCAGCCTATCTCCAGGTCAGTCGGGGCGCAGTTGTGCTCCACTTGACGGAGCATGAGGGTGATGCGGAGCCAGGGGCAACGGTATTGATCCCGATCAACTTCAGCGAAATAGATAACTTGCACGCTGAATTGAAGGGGCGGCTACCCGCTAATAAAATATCGCTTTTGGCTTCAAGCCAGAGTCATGTGCTGCAGATAGATGATCCCTTTGGCAACCATATAAGATTTGTCAGTCGCGCCTCCAGTGATGACTGAAATGCTGCAGCGAAAGCTGCAGCTTTTCTTATTTCAGTACCTTCCGCGCTACAAAAACGGCCCTGCGATTATGAAGCGAGGCTAACGAATAGGTCACATGGAACGCGGTTAAGAGTCTGCTGGTCGCCTCAATATGGGTTTGAACCCATGCATAATCTTCAATACATTCAAAAATCAACAGGCCGTTGTCGTTGCATAAAGACCAGGCTTTTTGAAATAGATCGGCAAACGATCGGCTGTCTTTGTTCGAATAGCCAAATCCGATACCAGCCCATACGACGCAGGGATATTGGGGTAACTGCAGGGTTTCACTTCGAATATCGCCAACGCTAAACTCGGTGCGTTCGTAGTGGCCGTATGTCGCTCGTGCATCCAGGATGGCATGGGGGGAAATATCTATACCGTGGTAAGCCCTGTTGCGGTTAATAGCGCCTCTGAGGCCGCCGACATAGCAACCAATATCGAGGATCTGTTCGCAATCATATTGTTCTATCAGGCCTGATATAACCGAGTAGCGAGCCGCCAGGGTGCTGTCGGACAGGTATCCGTAGGCACCTTTGGTGTGCGCCTCATCTTGGCGCTCCGGATCAGCGGTAAGAGCTTCCCGCTCATCATCTGAAAGGTTTTCTTTCTCTGTGATGCTCATTACCTTCTCCATGGTTTGATAGTTGATACGCGAAATCGTGACGTGTACAGAAAGGTTAACCCGTCCCTTTATTTGCCCGAAGTCATGTGGCTTCTTGAGGAAGACTATTTACTTTTTTACGATCCTTTTCAGGTGATAATTGAGCGAGAAGGGTGCCTGTTAATATCAATGCACAACCTATGCTCGCCTTGAGGGTTAGCGTTTCATTGAGAATCAGCCATCCTGCAAAGGCGGCAAACACTGCTTCAATACTTAGGATAATTGCACTGTGGGTCGCTTTGATGTGCCGTTGCGCAAGTATCTGTAGCGTAAAACCAATGGCAACGGACAGTACGCTGCCATAGAAAAGAGGGATGCCGGCATTAGACACGCTGTCGAGTGAAATCGGTTCGCTCACAATGGCGATGGCCAGTGAAAGCACAGCGCATGTTCCAGACTGGACGAGGGCCAGTCTAATGGATGGCAGCCGATGGCCAAATGTCGACAAAGCGATCAGTTGAAATGCCCAAAAGAATGCACTAGCCAATGTCAATAGGTCGCCGGGGTTAATATCGAAGCTTCCATGGATGCTAAGTAAATACAGGCCCGCTGTGGCCATTACTATGCCCGTCCAAACCCCGCTAGAATATCTATGGCCAAAAAAACTGCATAGAATGGGTACTAACGCAACGTACAGCCCAGTGATAAATCCCGTATTCGCTACTGTGGCATATTTAAGCGCTATTTGTTGCAGATTTATACCGCCAAAGAGTATGAGTCCGATGACGATTCCGGCTGACCAATCCTTCCATGACAGCGTGCGTGTATTATTCTCAAAAAAAACAAGCGGGAGTATAAGCAAGGTGCCTAAAGCGAAGCGTATTCCCGTGAACCAGAATGGCCCGATTGAACTCATTCCTATTTTTTGTGGAACAAACGCACAACCCCAAATAATGGCTGCAATCAGCAGCAATAAATTTGACATCATAACTTTTCTGTCCATAGAACCATGCTGTCATCTAGCGAGAGGAAGCCGATTATAAGTAGAAGCTTCTTATCGTCAAATGAATGGTTTCAGCAAATTTTATGACTTTTAAAGCAAGCGTGAAAAAATTACTGAAAAAACAACAGATTGGATCCAATTTTTGGATTTATATTTTTTTAGCATAAGATTATGGAAAACATCGACTTTCGATGCCCGAAACCGAGCTCAGACGGCCAGGAACCAACCTCTTGTTTCCCCTGAAGCCCGGCAAGGGCAGGGTTGCCTAATGCTAAACCGGTCAGTTGACGTTTACTCGTCGCGGCCTTCCATCATGGTGCGCTTGAGCATCACATAGACCGCTCCGGCTCCGCCGTGTTTCGCCTGGCAGGAGGTGAAGCCCAACACTTGCGGGTGCTGGCGCAGCCAGGTGTTGACGTGGCTCTTGATCATTGGACGCTTGCCGTCCAGTCGCACGGCTTTGCCATGGGTGACGCGCACGCAGCGAATTTCGAACTTGGTGGCTTCGGCCAGGAACGCCCAAAGGGTTTCCCGGGCTTTTTCGACGGTCATGCCGTGCAGGTCGAGGCTGCCTTCGAAAGGGATCTGGCCGACCTTCAGCTTGCGCATCTGGCTTTCCTGCACGCCATCGCGCGCCCACATCAGCTCGTCTTCAGGACCTACGTCAATCACGAATTGATCGGACAAGCCGTCCACGGTCGTGGCGTCGGTGCGCACGGTGGCGGCCTGGCGCAGCTTGGCGATCTGTGCGCGATCGGCTTTGGGTTTGCCGGTCTCGGCACGATCGTGCTTGATCGGTTTTACGCCCTGGATCGCACTCTTGAACAGGGAAAAGTCGTCGTCTTGCATGTCAGCCTCCGCGAAGGCCGGCCAGTTTACCCAAGTCCGACGGGATCAGGCGCGACAAAACGTCGGAAGGCGGGTCAGTCGTGCTTTTTCATCAGGTGCGGAGCCATGGCCAGCTCCAGGGATTGGCGGGCGCGACGGCGGCAGCGACGCCAGAGCCAGACGCCCAGCAACAGGACCAGAAGCCCGACGGCCAGGATGATCGCCGACCCCAGCGGGGTGGCATTCAGATCGCCCAGGGCAGGCGGGCGTCCCAGCAGGCTGGCCGCACCGGCCATCGCCAGCAGTACGCCGAGCGTCGCCAGGAGCGCAGCGATTGCCGCGCCAAAACGAAACCGCCAGTTGCTCTGGCCCTTAGGCCGCAAGCGACGTGCGTCAAAACCATCGGATAACTTCATTCCGACCTTCCTCAATGGGTATCGGCCCTTCGACCGGAAGATGCTTGGGTTGTTCCTGAGGCCAGGGCAAATGAGAGGCTTTACGGATGAGCGGAGCAACAGCCGCTCATCAGGGGCATCAAGTGAAGTCGCGAGTCAGGGCCAGGGTGGCGAAGTTGTCCGCCATGATTGCCATTTCGGTCTGGTGCACATGTTCGGCGCTGAGCACGCCGCCCTTGTGCGGCAGGTCGCGGGTGGCGCAGGCATCCTCTACCAGGGTGCAGCGAAAGCCCAGGTTCTTGGCCGCTCGCACGGTGGTGCTGACGCTGGAATGGCTCATGAACCCGCAAACGATCAGGTCCAGCGGCCCGAGGTCTTCCAGGCGTTTCTTCAGCTCGGTGCCATGAAAGGCACTGGGCAACAGTTTTTCGATAACCGTTTCGTCGCCCTGGGGTTCGAGCCCTGGAATGAATTCCCCGCGCTCGCCCTGTGGATCGAACAGCCCGCCATGGGTGCCCAAGTGGCGCACATGCACGATCGGCCGTCCGGCTGCACGGGCCGCGCCGAGCAATTGCTTGATGTTCGCGACGGCTGCATCCATGCCACTCAGGGCCAGGGGGCCGGCGAGGTATTCTTTCTGGGCATCGATGATGATGAGGGTCGCTTGACTCAGATTGGCCGCCGCGTAACCACGGCCGCTGAGTTGAAACATCGTTTTTGGAACGGACATTCTGGGGCTCCTTCGAGTGGGGCTTTTGCGACATTCTCCTCTGGCTGAGCGGTTCTGTGAATCGCTTCCATCGCAAGGGCCGCCGTTGCTGGCCTACAGCCTTGTCAATATGTTCATCTTGTTCAATAGGCGACGCAAAAAACGGATGAATCCTACGTTTGGCCAGGCGCTTTTCTTTCGTCCTTGCGCCGCGTTTTGGTGGGATCGCGATTGGCTGGTAGACTCGCCCGTCGATTTTTCTGGAGTTTGCCGCCGTGATCACTTCCCGCCTTCGTACCCTGCGCGACCATATTCGTTGGGCCGTCAGTCGTTTCCATGGGGAGGATCTGTTTTTCGGCCATGGCACCGACAATGCGTGGGATGAAGCCCGTCAACTGGTGTTGGGCGCACTGCACCTGCCATGGGAAATTGCCGACAGCTACCTGGACTGCCGTCTCGAAGACGAGGAACTGGTCCATGTGCAGCGGCTGCTGCGCCGGCGCATTGCAGAGCGTATCCCGACTGCTTACTTGCTGGGCGAAGCCTGGTTCTGTGGGATGTCGTTCATCGTCGACGAACGTGTGCTGATTCCGCGTTCGCCCATTGGTGAGCTGATCGAAAAACGCTTTGAGCCGTGGTTGGGCCAGGCGCCTGCGCGGATTCTCGACCTGTGCACCGGTTCCGGTTGCATCGGCATCGCTTGTGCCTACGAATTCCCCGAAGCTGAAGTGGTGCTGGCCGATCTGTCGTTCGAGGCGCTGGAGGTGGCCAACCAAAACATCGAGCGCCACGGCGTCGATGAGCGCGTGTTCACTGTCCAGGGCGATGGTTTCGAGGGGCTGCCAGGGCAACGTTTCGACCTCATCGTGTCGAACCCGCCCTACGTCGATGCGGAAGATTTCGCCGACATGCCGGCGGAATACCAGCACGAGCCGGAGCTGGGCCTGGCCTGTGGCGACGATGGCTTGAACCTGGTGCGCCGGATGCTCGCCGAGGCGGCCGATCATCTGACCGAGAAAGGGTTGTTGATTGTCGAGGTGGGTAACAGTCAGGTACACGTCGAGGCACTGTACCCGGAAGTCGATTTTGCCTGGCTGGACTTCGAACGCGGCGGTCATGGTGTGTTCATGCTCAGCGCCGAGCAGTGCCGCCAGCACCAGGCGTTGTTTGTTTCGCGGGTTTGAGCTGATTGATCTGGTGGAACTGTCCTGTTTAGACCGGGAACAGGGTCTTTGTGGCGAGGGGATTTATCCCCGCTGGGGTGCGAAGCGCCCCCGAGAAGGGCTGCGCAATTATTCCGGAAAATCGCATCCGCCGGATTTACGACTGCTGCGCAGCCGAGCGGGAGCAAGCTCCCTCGCCACAGGCCCGTCGGTAATCAGTGACGCGTCGCAATCCAGATCAGCAACCCCGCCTGGAACATGGCGAAAGCCACCAGGCAGGTGATGGTGAAGCGCAGGCCGGTGTCTTCGCGCTTGAACTTGCTGACTTTTTCTTCTTGCTGCTTGAGCTTCACTTCCTGTTCCGCCAGGTTCTGCTCGGCTTGTTGCAGCATTTGTGCGGCTTCAAGGATTGTCACGAACTGCAGCTTCTCGGCGTTCCAGTCTCCCTGTAAATCACCCACCTGTGCTTGCTTGACGCTGCCCTTGAGGTGCTGGGCGTCGGCGTAGACCACTTCGAAACCCTGGGCCTTGAGAAAGCGATCACGGCGCAGGCGGGTGTCTTCGTTGAGCGCGTCCTTGTTGTTCAGATCGGTACCGTCTACCTGGTAGCTCGACCAGCGTTTTTTTGCCCAAGTGATGCCCTGGGCGGCGAGGAAGCGGCCAATACCACGGTTCATCGGCTCCACTTGCAGATTGTCCGGCGAAAAGAACAGGCGTTTTTCGACGTGATCGGCCCAGACGTCCAAGTGATTCTGTTCCTTGCGCACCCGCTGGCCTGGCAGCTGGATGCTCATGCGCAGCAGGCTGCGTTCCTTGCTGTGGCGTTCGGCGTAGCTGAACTCGACAAACCGCAGCGGCCGCGTGCCCGTGGCGCGGTCGGTCTTGAGCGGGGCCAGCCGGAGCATCTTGTGATGTTCAGCCTGCACGTCCGCCCATTGCAGCTCCACCACCGGCGGGGCGGAAGCTTCGGCAGTGGTCTCGGGTGAAGTTTCAGTGTCAGTCATAACGGCAAAATCCTGTCCAGGCCGGCGGGTCGGCAGCCAATGCGCTGTCCGACACCGGTTTATCGGCCGTTTTTGCCAACACTGGAGGGCTAAAATCGGTTATCGAGCAGCAATCGAGTCAATAAAATGCAAGATGCGAGTACTCAGTTCGGCCGCCAGGGGCAGGTTGGGATCCTTGTACGAGGCCAATTGCCGCTTCACGTCGCCGGGCACGATGCGCAGCACATGGTTCATGCCCTCGATCAACACCAATTCGGCATCAGGCTTGGCGGCCTTCAACTGCCGGGCGTCGTCGACGCTGACCTGGATGTCATGGCTGCCCTGGATGATCAGAGCGGGCATCTTCAGCGCAGCAAAGGCCTGGGCTGGGTCCTGGCGGAACAGTGAGATCAGGTACGGCTGTACGCTGGGGCGGAAGATGACTTGCAACGGTGGCGGCACGTTGTCGTCAAGCCGACCGGCCTTGAGGCTGTCGAGCAGTTCGTTGCTGCGCAGCATCAAGGGTGGCGGCAGGCGGCTGCCCAGTTGTTGGCGTAGCACCTGGTCGATGGGGCGGGCGCTGCCGGACAGCGAAATAACCGCGGCTGCATTGGCCTGGGGTGCGGCAAGGCTGGCGATCAATGCCCCTTCGCTGTGGCCCAGCAAGACCAACGGGCCCAGCCGCGGGTCGGCGCCAAGCTTGCGGCTCCAGGCCACCGCGTCGGCCACGTAGGCTTCCACGCTCAGGTTGCGTTCGTCCGGCGTGGCCGCGAGGCTGGCGGCCACGCCGCGTTTGTCATAGCGCACGCTGGCAATGTTGTGTTTGGCCAGTACCCAGGCCAGGCGCTTGAGACTGTCGTTACGCCCGCCATCGGGGTTGTTTCCGTCGCGATCCGTAGGACCTGAGCCGGAAATGATCAGGACAACCGGCACCGGGTTGTCGGACTTGGGCAGCAGCAGGGTGCCGAAAAGCTCACCGTTGCCCGTGTCAAGGCTGATGGGGCGTTGCAACACTGTGGCCTGGGCCAGGCCAGTGAACAGGGTCAGACTCAAGACAAGCAGCTTTAACATCATCACGCCATTAGTTGCGAAGGTGCCGGTTGGACTGGCGGGCACGGATAAGGTTCGAGGATGAACTACGCAGGGAGCCTGCGTATACTGGCGTCCATTACGAATCCAAGGTTGAGTCTCTCAGCGATTTCACGGAGCACCCTGCATGTCCGGCAATACCTACGGCAAGCTGTTCACCGTCACCACCGCGGGCGAAAGCCATGGCCCGGCGTTGGTCGCCATTGTCGACGGCTGTCCGCCCGGCGTGGAGATTTCCCTGGACGATCTGCAACGTGACCTGGACCGCCGCAAGCCCGGCACCAGCCGCCACACCACCCAGCGCCAGGAAGCCGATGAAGTCGAAATCCTCTCCGGCGTGTTCGAAGGGCGCACCACCGGCTGCGCGATTGGCCTGCTGATCCGCAACACCGACCAGAAGTCCAAGGACTACTCGGCAATCAAGGATCTGTTCCGTCCGGCTCACGCCGACTACACCTACCACCACAAATACGGTGAGCGCGACTACCGTGGCGGCGGGCGCAGTTCGGCCCGGGAAACGGCCATGCGCGTGGCAGCGGGGGCAATTGCCAAGAAATACCTGGCCAGCCAGGGCATCGTGATTCGTGGTTACATGAGCCAGTTGGGGCCTATCGAAATCCCGTTCAAGACCTGGGATTCGGTGGAGCAGAACGCGTTTTTCTGCCCCGACCCGGACAAAGTGCCGGAGCTTGAAGCCTACATGGACCAATTGCGCCGGGACCAGGATTCGGTCGGCGCGAAGATTACCGTGGTGGCCGAAGGGGTGATGCCTGGCCTGGGCGAGCCCATCTTCGACCGCCTCGACGCCGAGCTGGCCCACGCCCTGATGAGCATCAACGCCGTGAAAGGCGTCGAGATCGGCGCCGGTTTCGCCTGCGTCGCCCAGCGTGGTACCGAACACCGTGACGAACTGACCCCGCAAGGTTTCCTCAGCAACAACGCTGGCGGCATCCTCGGTGGCATTTCCTCGGGCCAGCCGATTGTTGCCCACCTGGCCTTGAAGCCCACGTCCAGCATCACCACGCCAGGTCGCTCCATCGATATCCATGGCAACGCCGTGGACGTGATTACCAAGGGGCGCCATGACCCGTGCGTCGGCATCCGTGCCACGCCTATCGCCGAAGCGATGATGGCCATTGTGCTGATGGACCACTTGCTGCGCCATCGTGGCCAGAACGCCGACGTGCGGGTCGGCACCCCGGTGTTGGGCCAGCTCTGATGGCTGGCCTGCCGACTGCCGTGGCCTGACGACCATGGCGGCACTGCCGTACTGGCGGCTCTCCAGTTTCTACCTGTTCTATTTCGCGCTGCTCGGTTCGACGGCGCCATTCCTGGCGCTGTATTTCGATCACCTGGGGTTCAACGCGGCGCGCATCGGCGAGCTGGTGGCGATCCCCATGCTGATGCGGTGCGTGGCACCGAACATCTGGGGCTGGTTGGGGGATTACACCGGGCGGCGCCTGGCAATCGTGCGATTCGGTGCGGTCTGCACGCTGCTGGCTTTCTCGCTGATCTTTTTCGATAAAAGCTACGCCTGGCTGGCGATGGTCATGGCGCTGCATGCGTTTTTCTGGCACGCGGTACTGCCTCAGTTCGAGGTCATTACCCTGGCCCATTTAAGCGGGCAGGCCTCGCGCTACAGCCAGATTCGCCTGTGGGGCTCGATTGGCTTCATCATCACGGTGGTCGTGTTGGGGCGGTTGTTCGAATGGCTGAGCCTGGACATCTACCCGGTGGCGCTGGTGCTGATTATGGCCGGCATCGTGCTCGCCAGTTTCTGGGTGCCCAACGCCCAGCCGGTGCAGGGGCCGCGTATCGCGGGGGAAGGTTTCCTGCGGCAACTGCGCAACCCTGGCGTGCTGGCGTTCTACACGTGCGTGGGACTGATGCAGGTCAGTCACGGGCCGTATTACACCTTCCTGACGTTGCACCTCGAGCGACTGGGCTACAGTCGCGGGTTGATCGGCCTGCTGTGGGCCGTCGGCGTGGTGGCGGAGGTCCTGGTTTTCCTGCTGATGAGCCGGATTCTCGCGCGGTTCTCCGTGCGTCGGGTACTGATGGTGAGTTTCCTGCTGGCGGCGTTGCGCTGGCTGTTGTTGGGATCGCTGGCCGAATTCCTCTGGGTGCTGTTGTTTGCCCAGGTGTTGCACGCGGCGACGTTCGGTAGCTTTCACGCTGCCGCCATCCATTTCGTGCAACGCAGCTTCGGTCCGCGCCAACAAGGCCAGGGGCAAGCCCTGTACGCAGCGCTGGCCGGCACCGGCGGAGCCCTGGGCGCGTTGTATTCGGGCTACAGCTGGAATGCCCTGGGCGCCGGCTGGACGTTCAGCCTCGCCAGCCTCGCTGCCTTCGCCGCAGCCGTAATCATTGCGACACGCATGCAAGAGGATCGGCCATGAGCCTTCGAACCGTTAATTTGCTGGAGCCATCGTCATGAGCAGCCTGTCCGTCTACCACGTCTCGAACCCCGAGATCCCGAACAAGGTGTTGACCCACCTCGAAGACATCGCCGCGACACTGGCCGAACAAGGTATTCACTTCGACCGTTGGGACGCGACGACGAAAATCCAGCCTGGTGCCAGCCAGGAGGACATCATCGCGGCCTATCAGGTTCGGATCGATGCGTTGATGACGGAAAGGGGCTACGCCACGGTCGAGGTCATCAGTGTTGATCGTAACCACTCTCAAGCAGCCGAACAGGGAGCAAGCTTTCTTGAGGAATACAGCCATAGCCAGGACGAAGTAAGATTTTTCGTCGCTGGCCGTGGTCTGTTTACCCTGCACCTCGACGACTATGTCTATGCCGTGCTGTGCGAAAAGCACGACCTGATCACGGTACCTGCCGGTACGCGCCACTGGTTCGACATGGGAGAGCACCCGCACTTCATTGCGATCCGTCTGTGCAACGACCCGCAAGGTTGGGGTACAAAAGTCACGGGCGATGACATCGCCAGCCGTTTCCCGCGCCTGGAAGACTGACCCCGTTCCGCGGGGATTTGTGCGATCAGGCTTGATTGCGAAATCACCCGGACGCTTGTGGGAGCGAGCAAGCTCGCTCCCACAAGCGATCAGCGGCTATGCAAATGCAATAGCCGCTGAACATCCGATTGGGAGCGAGGGGTTCAGACGCTGTGGTAAGTCGGCAGGGCAAAGCGATGCTGACTCTGCAGCAGGGTGATCTGTGGCAACTCGCTGGCTTGTTCTGCCAGGTCACGACGGATCGCGCTGATCGCCCAGGACAACTGATCCCCGGCGTGCAATTGAGCGTAGGAAATCGTGCGTTTGAACAGCTTGCCGTCGCTATTGCGCAAGGTCAGCAAAATGCCGCCATCCGGGCGGGGCTGGGTGGTCACTTCGTAGTTGGAAAACAGCGACGCAAATTTCTCTTGAATCATATTCATAGTTGACTGCTCCATGGTGTGGCAAACCGTGGAGGGGTAGTTGCAGTGTCTGTGCCATCGTCGAGCTATGAATAAATTCTTTTAAAATCAGTAGCTTATAATTTGGCGTGATTTTCGCTTTCGTGCATCTTGCATGAACGGCCATCGTGCATCCTGCATTTTGCGTGGTTCTGCGGATTTATTTGGAACCAATCCACCTTCCGGTGCTCACGCTTCGCCTGCCCTGGGCTGTGGATACAAAACATTGCAAAAACCGCATGTACAGCGCCAGAACCGCTGGCGTACTTTCGAGCGAAATCCAGCTGCAGCCCGACAACAAAAACCGAGGCCCACGAGGTCGAACGGGGAGTCACATGAGTCGTACACCCAGCGACGCGATCACCTGGGGCATGATGCTGCGCAAGCTACCCGCCATTGCCAGGACCATTCCCCGGATTGTCCGAGGCATGAAGCTCGCCAACGTCCAGGACCCGACCCAGCCTTGCGGCCTGGGCTGGTGTTTCGAACAGGCCACGCAACGTAATCCCCATGGCCCGGCGCTGTTGTGCGGCGACACGGTGTGGAGTTATGCACAGGTCAACGAGCGGGCCAACCGTATGGCCCATTATTGGGTGGCAGAGGGTATCGGCAAGGGCGACTGCGTGGCGATTTTCATCGAGAATCGGCCACAGCTGTTGATCACCGTGCTGGCAGTGGCGAAAGTCGGCGCGGTCAGCGCGATGCTCAATACGTCGCAAACGGGCGACGCGCTGGTGCATAGCCTGGCCTTGGTCGCGCCTGTCGCGGTGGTGGTTGGGGATGAACGGGTCGCCGCGTTCAACGACGTGCGCGGCCGTACTGCATTACCGGACAACAGGGCCTGGTGGGTGGCGGATCAGGACAGCACCGGTGCTCCGCCAGGCTTCATCGACCTGATGACCAGCAGCAACGATTACCCCCTCGATAACCCGACGTGCAGCCGCCAGGTTTTTTTCAACGACCCATGCTTTTATCTCTATACCTCGGGCACCACCGGGCTGCCCAAGGCCGGGGTGTTTCGGCATGGTCGCTGGATGCGCACCTCCACCAGCTTCGGCCTGATCGCCCTGGACATGCAGCCCGACGACGTCTTGTATTGCACCTTGCCGCTGTATCACGCCACGGGCCTGTGCGTCTGTTGGGGCGCGGCGATCTGTGGCGCATCGGGGTTTGCCATCCGGCGCAAGTTCAGTGCCAGCCAGTTCTGGAGCGATGTGCGCCGTTACCGGGCCAGCACCCTGGG
The DNA here is from genome assembly GCF_001269755.1 of Pseudomonas sp. Q12-87. Lineage (NCBI taxonomy): Bacteria > Pseudomonadati > Pseudomonadota > Gammaproteobacteria > Pseudomonadales > Pseudomonadaceae > Pseudomonas > Pseudomonas sp. Q12-87. Next base: position 44,631 of record NZ_LHVI01000011.1, read on the forward strand.
TTATGTCGGCGAGTTGTGCCGCTACCTGGTCGACCAGCCCGCCACTGCCGAAGACCGCCAGCATGGCGTGAAGAAAATGATCGGCAATGGTTTGCGGCCGGGGGCTTGGTCTGCCTTCAAGTCGCGTTTTGGCGTCGACCATGTCTGCGAGCTGTACGCGGCCAGCGACGGCAATATCGGCTTCACCAATATCCTCAACTTTGATAACACCGTCGGCTTTTCCCTGATGGGCTGGGAACTGGTGGATTACGACCATGACAGCGGCATGCCGTTGCGCAACCTGCAAGGGCGCATGCAGAAGGTGCCGAAGGGCCAACCGGGGCTGCTGATGGCGCGAATCGACGACAAGGCGCCGCTGGACGGTTACACCGAGCAGGCCTTGACTGAAAAAACCATTCACCGGGACGTCTTTGCTCCGGGAGATCGTTACTTCAATACCGGGGACCTGCTGCGCAATATTGGCTTCGGTCATGGGCAGTTCGTTGATCGCCTGGGCGACACCTATCGCTGGAAGGGCGAAAACGTTTCCACCACCGAAGTGGAGAACGTACTGCTGCAACATTCGCAGGTGGCCGAGGCGGTGGCCTACGGCGTAGAAATCGCGGGCACCAACGGTCGTGCCGGCATGGCGGCGATCACCCCGGCCGAATCCCTGGCGACCCTGGATTTCAGCGAGCTGTTGCAGTTCCTGCAATGCAAACTGCCCGGTTATGCGGTGCCGCTGTTCCTGCGCATCAAGGTGAAGATGGACACCACCGGCACCTTCAAATACCAGAAGACCCGGCTCAAGGCCGAAGCCTTCGACCCTTGCGTGGCAGGGGACGAACCGATCTACGCCTGGCTACCCGGTAGCCTGACCTACGTGCGGGTAGACCGGCAACTGGCGACCCGGATCCAGGGCGGGCAGTTGCGCTATTGATTGTGGCTATGGCGCGTGCAGAGAAAAAAGGGATGACAGGTCCCTGATCCCTCGGGAAACTAGCCGCTTTGCGAAGACCCAAGTGGAGTTTCCCATGTCCGATACAAGCCGCCAGATGACCCCGGATGAGGCTGCCGAGTTTGCCGAACAGGTGTTCAACGTTGCACGCCAGGGCGACGCTGCCATGATGGCTGCCTTGCTCAGCAAAGGCCTGCCGCCCAACCTGCGCAATCACAAGGGCGACACCTTGCTGATGCTGGCGGCTTATCACGGGCACGTGGAAACAGTGAAAGTACTGCTCGAACACAAGGCCGATCCGGAAATCCGCAACGACAACGGCCAGAGCCCGATTGCCGGTGCGGCGTTCAAGGGTGACCTGGCCGTGGTCACGGCGCTGGTGGACGGCGGCGCGCAAGTGGAAGGCTCGTCCTTCGATGGCCGCACCGCGCTGATGATGGCGGCGATGTTCAACCGGGTGGAAATCGTTGACTACCTGATCAGCAAGGGCGCCGACCCCAAAGCCAAGGACGCCAACGGCGTCTCGGCCCTGGATGCCGCCAAGACCATGGGCGCGGTGGATACCACGGCGCAGTTGGAGAAGTTGCTGGGCTGAAAGGCCAAGCGCTGGTCCCGACAGTTGATGTGGGGATCCTGACTCGACCGATGTGAATGCGCTATCCTGCCCGCCCTCAAAAAACCATTCGCCACAGGATCCACCCATGAAAGCCGCACTCGTCGAACTCATCAGCAAAATCAGCTCCGGCTGCCTGGGCGATGAGGAGATTGCGAAAATCGCTGACGAAGCGGCCCAGGCCTACGCCGCCCCGGCGGCTTTCCTGGCGGCCAACCCGGATATCAACTACGACGACACCTTCCTGATCCCGTTGGGAGAATGGGTGGTGGTGGGCAGCCTGCCGGACACCGTGCTGTTCCAGGCCGACACCTACGTGCAGTTGTTCGAACAGATCGTTGCCTCGTTCGGCCCCGGCGTCGAGTTCAATCTCAAGCCCAAGCAACTGGCGAAAACCGAGGCACTGACTGCGCTCAACCGCATCCAGATCCAGATGAGCAGCCTGAACAAGGAAAGCGGCGGCTACGTGCTGATGAACTTCAGCCAGTTGCTGGACGATGAGCTGCAAATGGTGCTGGTATATGGCGACGACCTGCCGCGGGTGCTCGAACTTTGCACCCAGGTCGGCATTGCCGCCGCGCCGTCGCTGGAAGCCCTCAAGGTCGCGGTCCACGTCTGACACAATAAAACGGAACCCTCGCTGGGGCCCGCTATCCTAAGTGTGCACATCACCACTTGGGAGCGACACCATGGGTTCCACTTTTAATGGTCTGATTGGCCTGATTATCCTGGCGCTCGATATCTGGGCGATCATCAATGTCCTCAAGAGTGGCGCCGAGACCGGGGCGAAAGTCCTGTGGGTGCTGCTGATCCTGCTGTTGCCGGTGCTGGGCCTGATCATCTGGGCGATTGCCGGGCCGCGTGGCAACGTGCGGATTTGACCGCTCCATTAAAAATGCCCGGCCGCCTTGAGCGACCGGGCATTTTTGTTGGGTGGGTATCAGGCCGTTGCCAGGGACTGCTTCTGCGAGGCACTCAAAAAGCGCAGCAAGGCCAGCAACGGGAAGGCGCTGCCGACGATCACCACCCACAACCAGCCGCCGTGCTCGTACAGCGCACTGGCGATCGACGAACCGAAGGCGCCGCCGACGAAGATGCTGGTCATGTACAGCGCGTTCAACCGGCTGCGGCTTTTAGCGTCGAGGGCATAGATGGTGCGCTGGCCGAGGACCATGTTCATCTGCACGCAGAAATCCAGGAGCACGCCGGTCACGGCCAGGCCAATGACGCTGTAGAGCGGATGAATGAACGCCGGCAAAAAGCTCAGGCTGGCAAACAGCATCGCCAGCAGCGAAGCGATGCGGGTGTGGCCCGCATCCGCCAGGCGCCCGGCGATGGGCGCCGCAATGGCGCCAATGGCACCGACCAGGGCGAACAGGGCGATTTCAGTCTGGGACAGGCCGTGGTTGCGTGACAGTTCCAGCGGCACGGCGGTCCAGAACAGGCTGAAGGTGGCGAACAGGCAGGCCTGGTAGAACGCCCGCTGGCGCAACAGCGGTTGCTGGCGCAGCAAGGTGCCGAGCGAGCCCAGCAATTGGCCATACGAGGCGCTATGGTCGGGTTGGCGCTTGGGCACGGTGAGTGCCAGGACGATGCTGATGACCGCCATCAGGGCGGCGGCGATCATGAACATCGCCCGCCAGCCGAAATGGTCTGCCACTACGCTGGAGAGCGGCCGCGCCAGCAGGATGCCCAGCAGCAGGCCGCCCATGATCCCACCCACGACCCGCCCCCGGGATTCCTCCGGCGCCAGGTGCGCCGCCAGGGGAATCAGGACCTGCACCGACACCGAGCTGAAGCCCACCAGCAGCGAGATCAGCAGGAACACATTCGGTTGCTCAGTGAACGCCGCTCCCAACAGGCTGGCAATCGCCACCACTGTGGTGAGGATCATCAGGCGACGGTTTTCCAGCAAGTCGCCCAACGGCACCAGGAAAAACAGCCCCAGGGCGTAGCCGATCTGGGTCAGCGAAACGATCAGGCTCGCCAGGGTGCTGCTCAGGCCAACGTCCGGTGCGATCAGATCGATGATGGGTTGGGCGTAATAGATGTTGGCGACGATGGCGCCGCAGCAGAAGGCAAATAGCAGGACCATGCCGCGGGTCAGGCTTGCGCCGACGGGCACGGTGGAGGAGTGAACACTCATGACAATCTCTTCAGCAGCTTGGGGGATGGCGCGAGGCTAAAGAATTGCGGCGCTCAGGAACAGGCTTTGCGGCTGATATCAGACATGCGCGCCGTTGATGATCGGCTCGACGCTGCTTCTGTGGGTTGGACACTGCTTCTGTGGCGAGGGGATTTATCCCCGATCGGCTGCGCAGCAGTCGTAGGCAATCAGGCAAGGTGGGTAAATTGCTGAACCGCAATGCCTGATCTTAGGGGGGCTGCGCAACCCATCGGGGATAAATCCCCTCGCCACAGGGGATTTCGTTTGCCCTCAACATTGGGCGCTGCTCTTTGCTTTTTTACTGCCCGCTATAGATCTGGTCGAAAACCCCACCGTCATTGAAGTGGGTCTTCTGCACCGTGCGCCAGTCGCCGAAGGTTTTTTCCACCGAGAGGAAATCCACTTTCGGGAAACGGTCGGTGTATTTGGCCAGTACGGCCGGGTCCCGTGGGCGCAGGTAGTTGGCGGCGGCGATTTCCTGGCCTTCAGGCGACCACAGGTATTTGAGGTAGGCCTCGGCAGCTTCGCGGGAGCCTTTTTTCTCAACGACTTTATCGACCACGCTCACCGGTGGCTCGGCTTCGGCGGAAACGCTTGGGTAGATCACTTCGAACTGGTCGCGGCCGAACTCGCGGGCGATCATTTCGGCTTCGTTTTCAAAGGTCACCAGCACGTCGCCGATCTGGTTGGTCATGAACGTGGTCGTCGCGGCACGACCACCGGTGTCCAGCACCGGAGCCTGCTTGAACAGTTTGCCGACGAAGGCCTTGGCTTTGTTCTCGTCTCCGCCGTTCTTCAGCACATAACCCCAGGCCGACAGGTAGGTGTAGCGGCCGTTACCGGAGGTTTTCGGGTTCGGCACGATCACCTGAACGCCGTCCTTGAGCAAGTCGGGCCAGTCCTTCAGTGCCTTCGGGTTGCCCTTGCGCACGATGAATACCGTGGCCGAGGTGAATGGAGCGCTGTTGTTCGGCAGGCGGGTGACCCAGTTCTCCGGCACCAGCTTGCCGTTGTCCGCCAGGGCGTTGATATCGGTGGCCATGTTCATGGTGATGACATCCGCCGGCAACCCGTCGATCACCGAACGCGCCTGCTTGCTGGAGCCGCCGAAGGACATCTGCACCGTGATGTTTTCGTTGTGCTCGGCCTGCCAGTGTTTCTGGAAGGCGGCGTTGTAATCCTTGTAGAAATCGCGCATCACGTCGTAGGAAACGTTGAGCAGGGTCGGGGCGGCGTGGGCCAGGCTGCCGAAGGTCAGGCCAGCGGCCAGAAGGGAGGCGCCAAAGAAGTTCTTCACTGCGAATTCCTTTTTATAGGTCAGGGGTCCGGGCAATTAGCCAGCACACTAGCGGCAAGCCAATAGGCCTTCAAGTATTAAAAAGTGCTTTGCTTATTCCAATTTCTTGAATAGCGCGTTGCCGCAACGGGAGCAAAACGCAGCACCGTGTTCGTGGCTGTTTTTCTTGCACACCGGGCAGTCGTGCTGGAGTTGGTCACCGCGCATCGCGGTGGCCAGTTCTGCCGTGAAAATACCCGTGGGCACGGCAATGATCGAATAACCGGTGATCATCACCAAGGATGACACGACCTGGCCCAGTGGCGTCTTGGGCACGATATCGCCAAAGCCCACGGTGGTCAGTGTCACGATAGCCCAATAGATGCCCTTGGGAATGCTGCTGAAGCCATGCTCGGGGCCCTCGATGACGTACATCAGCGTGCCGAACACGGTCACCAGGGTCGATACGCTGACCAGGAACACAATGATTTTTTGCTTGCTCCCCCGCAGCGCCGCCATCAGGTAGTTGGCCTGCTTGAGGTAAGGGCTGAGCTTGAGCACCCGGAAAATCCGTAGCATGCGGATGATTCGAATGATCAGCAGGTATTGGGCATCGCTGTAGTACAGCGCCAGGATCCCGGGCACGATCGCCAGCAGATCCACCAGGCCGTAGAAACTGAAGGCATAGCGCAGCGGTTTGGGCGAGCAGTACAGGCGCAGGCCGTACTCTACGATGAAGATGAAGGTAAAGCCCCATTCGATCCCGGCCAGCAGGGCCGCGTAGTTCTTGTGCACGCTGTCGATGCTGTCGAGCATCACGATGATCAGGCTGGCGAGGATGATCAACAGCAGGATGCTATCGAAGCGCCGGCCGGCCGCCGTGTCGCTCTGAAAAACCATGACGTAGAGACGTTCACGCCAGTTGTCGCTGCTGTCCATAATCTTCGCCTGAATTCGAGATCAGCGAAGCCTAGGGTGATTGCCCCGCGGAGCGCAAGGCGCGCTGTCGAGGCTGGCCTGATGCCACGCCCGGCCTGTGGCCTGGATCAGCCAGCAGGCGAGGATGAAGGGTGCCGTCAGGGGAGGCAGGCCGAGGGCGGTAAAACCTGGCGTGAGCATGACCGCCAGGAGGATGCCCAGCAGCGGCAGCCATGGCTGGCGGTGCTGTCGACTGATGGCCAGCGCTACCAGGACGCAGTTGTAACCGCCCAGCCCCGAAAGCGCGGCTGCGTTTTCATGCTGCGACAAGGTGAAGACGAGGCCGACGACGGAACCGAACAATGCCCAACCGGCGGCGCGACGGTTGGCCAGCAGCAGGCCTGTGGCGATCAGCGCACCGGCCACTGGGTGGCCGAGAAACATGACCTGGCCCAGCCCGCTCAAATGAGCGGCCAGCAGGTTGGGTATCGTCATTTCAATCGAGATGGGCGGGGACTGCGGCGAGGTAAAACTCATCAGCAGCCAAGCCAACCCTACAAAGGGCGCGGTGTAGGCGGGCAGGCATCGATGGCCTCGGGTGCGCTTGAGCCATTGATGGGTCAACATCGCACTGAGGCCGCCGCTGGCGATGATCAATGGCGGCAGCAACGCTGACCAGGGCAAGGTAAGGCTCAACAGCAACCCCAGCAGGATGCCGTTGTAACTGAACAAGCCGGCTTGTCGATCAGCCTTTGCATAACCGCGGCGCTGGGCCGTGAGCAGCCCGGCCACGCCGCCCAGCAACGCACCGCCGAACAGGCTGGGCGCGGTGAACAGAATCGCCAGCATACACAGCAGGCCGCACAGTGGATGACGCTGGAGGAAGATCTGGCTGAAGCCGTTGAGCAGGGCAGTGGCCCAGTCGGGGCAGTGGGTGTTGGAAAAATGGTTGGGCATGATGGGTCAGGGATAAGAGAACACGGTGGCGAGGGAGCTTGCTCCCGCTCGGTTACGTAGCAACCGTCAGCAAGAGGGGGCCGCTGCGCGGCCCAGCGGGAGCAAGCTCCCTCGTCACAGGAATTTAGATCAACGTCTCGATACGCAACGAATTCGTCGACCCCGGCTGACCGAACGGCACGCCGGCGGTGATCAGCAGCGTGTCACCACGCTGGGCTATGCCTTGGGCCTGGGCGATTTCCAACGCGGTGGAACACACCTCATCCACCTGCCGCAGCCGATCGTTGACCACCGAGTGCACGCCCCAGGCCACCGTCAGGCGGCGGGCGGCCTGCAGGTTTGGGGTGAGGTTGAGGATCGGCACGGTCGGCCGTTCCCGCGCCGCACGCAGGCTGGAACTGCCCGATTCGCTGTAGTTCACCAGCACCGCCACCGGCAAGATGCTGCTGATCCGACGGATCGCGCAGCTGATGGCATCCGAGACCGTGGCCTCGGCTTTCGGCCTGCTGACATCCAATTGCCCTTGATAGTCAGGACCATTTTCCACCTGGCGAATGATCTTGCTCATCATCTGCACGGCTTCAAGGGGGTAATCGCCGGACGCCGTTTCCGCCGAGAGCATCACCGCGTCGGCCCCTTCGGCCACGGCGTTGGCCACGTCGGTGACTTCAGCGCGGGTCGGCGCCGGGGAGAAGCGCATCGATTCCAGCATCTGGGTCGCGACCACCACAGGCTTGCCGAGGGCACGGCAGGTACCAATGATGTTCTTCTGGATCTGCGGCACACTTTCGGCCGGCACTTCGACCCCCAGGTCACCGCGAGCGACCATGATCGCGTCGCTCAACTCGGCGATTTCCCGCAGTTGCGTCACGGCCGACGGTTTTTCGATTTTCGCCATCAGGAACGCCTTGTCGCCGATCAGCGCGCGGGCTTCGCGGATGTCCTCGGGGCGTTGCACGAACGACAGTGCCACCCAATCCACGCCCAGTTCGAGGCCGAAGCTCAAGTCGCGACGGTCCTTGTCGGTCAACGGGCTCAAGTCCAGCAGCGCCTGGGGTACGTTCACGCCTTTGCGATCAGACAGTTCGCCGCCATTGAGGACTTCGGTGTCGATGGCGTCACCGTGTTTGGCGGTCACGCGCAGGCGCAGCTTGCCGTCGTCCAATAGCAGGTCCATGCCGGGCCGCAGGGCCGCGATGATTTCCGGGTGGGGCAGGTTGACCCGACGTTGGTCACCGGGCGTTGGGTCAAGGTCCAGGCGCAGGGCTTGGCCGCGTTGCAGCAGCACCTTGCCGTCGACGAACCGGCCGACCCGCAATTTCGGCCCTTGCAGATCCATCAGAATGCCCAGCGGATAGTTGAGCTGCTGCTCGACCTCACGGATCCAGCGGTAGCGCTGGGCGTGGTCGGCATGTTCGCCGTGGCTGAAGTTCAGGCGAAAGATGTTCACACCGGCCTGGACCAGTTCGCGGATGTCATCGATACCGCGGGTCGCAGGGCCGAGGGTCGCGAGGATCTTGACCTTTTTATCAGGCGTCATGTTTGGGGTTCTCGAGAATCAGGATGGCGCGAAAGTCGTTGACGTTGGTGCGGGTCGGTTCGGTGACGATCAGCCCATCCAGCGCGGCGAAGTAGCCATAACCGTTATTGTTGTCCAGCTCATCGCTGGCACTCAGGCCCAGGTCGGCGGCGCGGCGATAGCTGTCTGGGGTCATGAGGGCGCCGGCGTTGTCTTCGGAGCCGTCGATGCCGTCGGTGTCGCCGGCCAGTGCATAAATGCCGGGATAACCCTTGAGGCTGTCGGTCAGGCTCAACAGGAATTCGGCATTGCGCCCGCCGCGGCCATCGCCCCGCACGGTCACCGTGGTTTCGCCGCCGGAGAGGATCACGCACGGCGCCGCCAGCGGTTGGCCGTGCAGGGCGACTTGCCGGGCGATGCCGGCGTGGACTTTGGCCACGTCCCGGGACTCGCCTTCCAGGTCGCCCAGGATCAACGGGCTGAAACCTGCCTGGCGAGCTTTCACCGCCGCTGCATCCAGCGACTGCTGGGGACGGGCGATCAGTTGGAAATGACAACGGGCCAGGCTCGCGTCGCCGGGTTTGACGGTTTCCGATTCCGCGCTATGCAGCCAGTCGAGCACCGAGGCCGGAACTTCGATGTTGTAGCGCCTTAGAATTGCCAGGGCCTGGGCGGATGTGCTCGGGTCGGCCACGGTAGGACCGGAGGCGATGACCGTGGCCAGGTCACCCGGCACATCGGAAATGGCATAGGTGTACACGGTCGCCGGCCAGCAGGCCTTGCCCAGGCGCCCGCCCTTGATGGCCGAGAGGTGCTTGCGCACGCAATTCATCTCGCCGATGGTGGCGCCGGACTTGAGCAAGGCCCTGTTGATCGATTGCTTGTCGGCCAGCGTAATGCCCGGCGCCGGCAGGGCCAGCAGCGCCGAGCCGCCGCCGGACAACAGGAAAATCACCCGGTCCTCTTCATTCAGGTTGCTGACCAGCTCCAGCACCCGTCCGGCCACGGCAAGGCCGGCGGCGTCGGGCACCGGGTGGGCGGCTTCCACCACTTCGATTTTCTGACAGGGCGCGCCGTGGCCATATCGGGTCACCACCAGGCCAGTGACTTCGCCCTGCCAGCAGCGCTCGACCACTTGGGCCATGGCGGCGGCCGCCTTGCCGGCACCGATGACGATCACCCGGCCGCTGCGGTCACTGGGCAGGTATTGTTCAAGGACTTGCTGCGGATGGGCCGCGTCGATGGCTGTGGCAAACAGCTCGCGCAGCAATTGTTGCGGATCGACCGACATGGCGGGCTCCTGATTTTTATTATTAGTCTTGATGAAGTCCCCTGTGGGAGCGGGCTTGCTCGCGAAGACGGCGGCACATCCGATAAAGATGTTGACTGATCCACCGCTTTCGCGAGCAAGCCCGCTCCCACACAGTTTTGGGGATATCAGTTATCGCGAATCGAAAAATTCGCCATATGCTCCAGCCCCTTGATCAGCGCCGAATGGTCCCATTGGCTGCCACCGATGGCCGCGCAAGTGCTGAACACTTGCTGGGCGTTGGCGGTGTTGGGCAGGTTGATGTTCAGTTCCCGGGCGCCTTGCAGGGCCAGGTTCAAGTCCTTCTGGTGCAGGCTGATACGGAAGCCCGGGTCGAAAGTGCCCTTGATCATGCGTTCGCCATGCACTTCCAGGATCTTCGACGAAGCGAAGCCGCCCATCAGGGCCTCGCGGACCTTGGCCGGATCGGCGCCGTTCTTCGAGGCGAACAGCAGCGCTTCGGCCACGGCCTGGATGTTCAGCGCGACGATGATCTGGTTGGCAACCTTGGCGGTCTGGCCGTCGCCGTTGCCACCGACCAGGGTGATGTTCTTGCCCATGGCCTGGAACAGCGGCAGGGCGCGCTCGAAGGCGGCGCTGTCGCCGCCGACCATGATGCTCAACGTTGCGGCCTTGGCGCCGACTTCACCGCCGGACACCGGGGCATCGAGGTACTGCGCGCCTTTTTCGTTGATCTTCGCCGCGAACGCCTTGGTGGCGGTGGGCGAGATCGAACTCATGTCGATCACCACCTTGCCCGCGCCCACGCCGGACGCCACGCCATCGGCGCGGAACAGCACGTCATCGACCTGCGGAGTGTCCGGCACCATGACGATGATGAACTCGGCTTCCTGGGCAACTTCCTTCGGGTTGGCCAGCGCCACCGCGCCGCCGGCCAGCAGGTCGGCCGGGGCCGCGTCGTGATGCTGGGACAGGAACAGGCTGTGGCCGGCCTTTTGCAGGTTCAGTGCCATGGGGTGGCCCATGATGCCGGTGCCGATGAATCCGATTTTAGCCATGAGAGAATCCTCTTGTTGTTAGATGTCCGGTGTCTCTGGGTTCGGTGTCTCTGTGGCGAGGGAGCTTGCTCCCGCTGGGTCGCGAAGCGGCCCCAGAAATCCATGCCGGGTGAAAAATCATGCGTCTGCTTCGCAGCCGAACGGGAACAAGCTCCCTCGCCACAACAGCTCGCGCTGGGTCAGATTGCGTTATGGGCTTTCAACCATCCCAATCCCGCTTCGGTGCTGGTCAGCGGTTTGTATTCACAGCCGACCCAACCCTGGTAACCGATGCGGTCCAGGTGTTCGAACAGGAAGCGATAGTTGATCTCCCCGGTGCCCGGCTCGTTACGCCCCGGGTTGTCCGCCAGTTGCACATGGTTGATCTCGCCCAGGTGGGTCGACAGGGTGCGGGCCAGATCACCTTCCATGATTTGCATGTGATAAATGTCGTATTGCAGGAACAGATTGGCGCTGCCCACCTGCTCGCGAATCGACAGGGCCTGGGCGGTGTTGTTCAGGTAGAAGCCGGGGATGTCGCGGGTGTTGATGGCTTCCATCACCAGTTTGATGCCCTTGGCTTGCAGCTTTTCGGCGGCGTACTTCAGGTTGGCGACGAAGGTTTTCTCCACCAGGGTTTCGCTGCAGTTGCGTGGGCGAATCCCGGCCAGGCAGTTGATTTGTGTGTTGCCCAGTACCTGGGCGTAGGCGATTGCCAGGTCGACGCCGGCGCGGAACTCCTCGACCCGGTCCGGCAGGCAGGCGATACCGCGCTCGCCCTTGGCCCAGTCGCCGGCCGGCAGGTTGAACAGCACTTGGGTCAGGCCGTTGGCGTCGAGCAAGGCCTTGAGTTCGGCAGAGCTGTAGTCATAAGGAAACAGATACTCGACACCACTGAAGCCGGCCTTGGCGGCCGCTTCGAAACGGGCGAGGAAATCCTGCTCGGTAAACAGCATGGACAGGTTGGCGGCGAAGCGTGGCATGGTGGTTTCCTATCAATATATGGAAGGCCCCTGTGGGAGCGGGCTTGCTCGCGAAAGCGGTGTGTCAGCCGACATCTTTGTTGGAACTGAAGTCGTCTTCGCGAGCAAGCCCGCTCCCACACTGGGGTATCAATCGAGTAACGAAATCGCGGTCGGCGCATCGTTGCCCACCAGCGCCAGGTCTTCGAATTCGTTGACCGCGTTGATCTCGGTGCCCATGGAAATATTGGTCACTCGCTCCAGGATGATCTCGACGATCACCGGCACCTTGAACGCCTCGATCATCTCCTGGGCCTTGCGCAGCGCAGGCTGGATCCCGGACGGTTCGAATACCCGCAACGCCTTGCAACCCAGGCCTTCGGCGACGGCAACGTGGTCCACGCCATAACCGTTGAGCTCCGGCGCGTTGAGGTTGTCGAATGACAGTTGCACGCAGTAATCCATGTCGAACCCACGCTGGGCCTGGCGGATCAGGCCCAGGTAGGAGTTGTTCACCACGACGTGGATGTACGGCAGCTTGAATTGCGCGCCTACCGCCAGCTCTTCGATCATGAACTGGAAGTCATAGTCGCCCGACAGCGCCACGACCTTGCGGCTCGGATCGGCCTTCACCACCCCCAGGGCGGCGGGGATGGTCCAGCCCAAGGGACCGGCCTGGCCGCAGTTGATCCAATGCCGTGGTTTGTAGACGTGCAGGAACTGCGCCCCGGCGATCTGCGACAGGCCGATGGTGCTGACGTAGCAGGTGTCCTTGCCGAACACCTGGTTCATTTCCTCGTACACGCGTTGTGGCTTGACCGGCATGTTGTCGAAATGGGTCTTGCGCTGCAGGCTGGCCTTGCGCTGCTGGCAATCTTGCAGCCAGGCGCTGCGGTTCTTCAGTTTGCCGGCGGCTTGCCATTCGCGGGCCACTTCAATGAATACGGTCAGGGCCGAGGCGGCGTCGGAAACGATGCCCAGGTCAGGCGTGAACACGCGACCGATCTGGGTCGGCTCGATGTCCACATGGATAAAGGTACGGCCTTCGGTGTAGACATCCACCGAGCCGGTGTGCCGGTTGGCCCAACGGTTGCCGACACCCAGCACCACATCCGACTTGAGCAGCGTGGCGTTGCCGTAGCGGTGGGACGTTTGCAGGCCGACCATGCCGACCATCAATGGGTGGTCGTCCGGAATCGTGCCCCAACCCATCAGCGTCGGAATGACCGGAATGCCGGTCAGTTCGGCAAACTCCACCAGCAGGTCGCTTGCATCGGCGTTGATGATGCCACCGCCGGCCACCAGCAACGGGCGCTCGGCCTGATTGAGCATCGTCAGGGCTTTTTCGATCTGCACGCGATTGGCGGTGGGTTTAGCCAGGGGCAGCGGTTGGTAGGCCTCGATGTCGAATTCGATTTCGGCCATCTGCACGTCGAACGGCAGGTCGATCAGCACCGGGCCCGGACGCCCGGAGCGCATCTCATAAAACGCTTTCTGGAACGCGTAGGGCACCTGGCCCGGCTCCAGCACGGTGGTCGCCCACTTGGTGACCGGTTTGACGATGCTGGTGATATCCACAGCCTGGAAATCTTCCTTGTGCATACGGGCGCGGGGGGCTTGCCCGGTGATGCACAGGATCGGGATCGAATCGGCCGAGGCGCTGTAGAGCCCGGTCACCATGTCGGTGCCGGCCGGCCCCGAGGTACCGATGCAAACGCCGATGTTACCGGCCTTGGTCCGGGTGTAGCCCTCGGCCATGTGCGAGGCGCCTTCAACGTGGCGAGCGAGGACATGATCGATGCCGCCAACCTTTTGCAGGGCGCTGTAAAGCGGGTTGATCGCAGCGCCCGGAATGCCGAAGGCGGTGTCCACGCCTTCACGGCGCATCACCAGGACGGCGGCTTCGATTGCTCTCATTTTGCTCATGGTTTTGTGCCTCTTACGTTTTGTAATTGTATACAAGTGGCTGTGCGAAGAGTGTATTCACGCCTGGCGACGCAGGTCAATCCATTTCCTCAAGCATCTGTTTCATTTGCAATCGAGGTGGAAACACGGCGTCTGCTCGTCGGAAAATGCACTTTGTTGGAATTATTGTATACAAAAATATCGTTTGTTGTGCTCTATTTGCGGTATTCGGTTTCGCCGAGGTGAAACCCGCATGGCTTCCCCATGACAAAAGAAGGACAGAACCATGAGCGCTCTAACCTTGAAAATTGCCAACGACTTGGCAGGACAAGCCCTGGCCACGGGCCGTGAAATCGCCGCCGCACCGTTGACGGTCGCGATCCTCGACGGCGGCGGACACCTGATCACCTTGCAGCGCGAGGACGGCGCCAGCCTGCTTCGCCCACACATCGCCATCGGCAAGGCCTGGGGGGCCATCGCCCTGGGCAAAGGTTCGCGCCTGCTCGCCCAGGACGCCCAGCAACGCCCAGCGTTCATCGCGGCGCTGAACAGCCTGGGGCAGGGCAGCGTCATACCGGCGCCGGGTGGGGTGTTGATCAGGGATCAGGAAGGCTATGTGGTAGGAGCGATCGGCATCAGTGGAGACACTTCGGACGTCGATGAGCAGGTGGCGGTTCAGGCGGTCGAGATATTGGGGTTGCGGGCGGATGCGGGGGTCAGTGCTTGATGCTTTTTCCACTTGGCTGGCGCCATCGCGAGTAAGCTCGCTACCCCAGGGTTTGGTGCTGGAAACAAAATGTTCGAACACCACAAAGCCCTGTGGGAGCGGGCTTGCTCGCGAAGGCATTCGTTCAGACATATTCAGCTAAAAGTCCGACCGGGATTTTTTTGTTCCACCGCTAGCCTTTCAGGACTTCACTAAGAAAGGATGCCATGGAATGCCTGCATACTCAGCTTCACACCGTCTGCGCATCGGTCGCTTTGCGGAGCAAAACCGCATCTATTTACTGACAGCCAACACGCTGAAGCGCGAGCCGGTCTTCAAAGACTATGCCTTGGGGAGAATGGTCATCCGTCAGTTCAAGCAAATACAAGAACAAGGTCTAGCAGACTCTCTGGCCTTTGTTGTCATGCCTGATCATTTCCATTGGTTGATTCAACTGCATCAGGGGTCCTTGGGCCAATTGATGTGTCAGGTAAAATCAATGAGCGCCAAGGCAGTTAATGAGGCTGATAACAGAAGCGGAAGCCTATGGCAGCAGGGGTACCATGATCGCGCTTTGCGCAGGGAGGATAATCTAGTCAAGCTCGCTCGCTATGTTGTCGCCAACCCGCTGCGGGCGCGTCTGGTGAAGCGACTTGGGGAATATCCGTTGTGGGATGCCATCTGGGTTTGACTTTCAATTGAGTCGCCATCTTCGCGAGCAAGCCCGCTCCCACAGGGTTTGGTGCTGGACACAAAATGTTCGAACACCACAAAGCCCTATGGGAGCGGGCTTGCTCGCGAAGGCGGTGCTAGCGGTCCATCAATCCGGCTCACACCCCTTCAGCACCAACCGAATAATCGTCTGTGCCGCCGCTTCATAGTCGGCTTCATCCAGCTTCGCCTTGCCGGTGACTGCGGTGATTTGCCAGTCGAAATCGGCATAGGTCTGGGTGGCGGCCCAGATGCTGAACATCAAGTGGTTGGGGTCGATGGGGGCGATTTGGCCGCGGTCGATCCAGGTCTGGATGCAGTCGATGTTGTGCCGGGCCTGGGCGTTGAGTTGCTCTACCAGATCGGGGCTCAGGTGAGGGGCGCCGTGCATGATTTCACTGGCGAAGACTTTCGAGGCGAAGGGCAGGTCGCGGGAAATGCGGATCTTGGAACGAATGTAGTGGCTCAACACCTCGCCCGGTACGCCGTCGGCGTTGAAGGGGGTCGAGGCCTGGAGGATCGGCTCGATGATGCTTTCCAAGACCTCGCGGTAGAGGTTTTCCTTGGACTTGAAGTAGTAATAGACGTTGGGCTTGGGCAGGCCGGCCTTGGCCGCGATGTCGCTGGTCTTGGTCGCGGCGAAGCCCTTGTCGGCAAATTCCTCGCTGGCGGCACGCAGGATCAATGCTTTGTTGCGCTCGCGGATAGTGCTCATAAACCCAGGGGTTCCTTGCCTGTTCTGGCGGTGGCGCATGGTAGCACCGGCCTCGCGCGGCGCTCAAGAATGCCCCCAGGCCGCGCCGCTCGCGGTATGCTGCGCGGCATTATCATTCAGGGAGCCTGACCATGGCCGGAAGCAGTTTGCTGGTATTGCTCGATGACATTGCCGCCGTACTCGACGATGTTGCGTTGATGACCAAGATGGCCGCCAAGAAAACCGCCGGCGTGCTCGGCGATGACTTGGCGCTCAATGCCCAGCAAGTTTCTGGCGTGCGTGCCGAGCGGGAACTGCCAGTGGTATGGGCGGTGGCCAAGGGTTCGTTCATCAACAAACTGATCCTGGTGCCGTCGGCGCTGGCGATCAGCGCCTTCGTGCCCTGGCTGGTCACGCCGTTGCTGATGGTGGGTGGCGCGTACCTGTGTTTCGAAGGGTTTGAAAAACTTGCCCACAAATTCCTTCATGGCAAGGCCGAAGACCAGGCCGAGCATGCGCAACTGGTCGAGGCGGTGGCTGATCCGGCGGTCGATCTGGTGGCGTTTGAAAAGGACAAGATCAAGGGCGCGATACGCACTGATTTCATCCTGTCGGCCGAAATCATCGCCATTACCCTCGGCACCGTCGCCGCCGCGCCGCTGACCCAACAGGTGATCGTGCTGTCGGGAATCGCCATTGTCATGACCATCGGTGTCTATGGCCTGGTGGCCGGGATCGTCAAGCTCGATGACCTGGGACTCTGGCTGACCCAGAAGCCAGGGCAGGCAGTCAAACGCATCGGCGCTGCCATCCTGAGTGCTGCGCCCTACATGATGAAAAGCCTGTCGGTGATCGGCACGGCGGCGATGTTCCTCGTCGGCGGCGGTATCCTCACCCACGGCGTGCCGGCGGTGCATCACTGGATTGAAGGCGTGGCGGCCAATGCCGGTGGTGCCGGGTTTATCGTGCCGATGTTGCTTAATGCTGTGGCAGGGATCGTTGCGGGTGGGGTGGTGTTGCTGGGCGTCATGGCCGTGGCCAAGCTTTGGAAAGCGGTACGAGCCTGAACCTCAGGATTGCGTTACCAAGTGAATCGGCGCCAGTACATGCGCCGAAAGGTATCGGGCCACGGCTTCGTCACTGCAGGCGCCAATGATCTGCGCATCGGGCAGCGCCTGGGTCACTTCTTGATGAGCTGTTCCCATGACGACCGCCTTGCCTGCAATTGAGAGCATGCCAATGTCGTTCATGCCGTCACCAAAGGCGATGCACGCGCCAATGGGGACATCAAGAAACGCAGCCAGCTGTTTCAGGGCATGGCCCTTGCAAACGTCGCTGGCCATGACTTCCAGGCACCACGTAAACGAGAAGACCGTGCTGATGCGATTTGCGAATCGCCGCTCCAGTCGCTTCTGCAAAGTCAGTAAAGCATGGTGATTTTTTTCGTTCTGAAAGAAAAACACCTTTTCGACGTTTTGCGTGGGCCACATGTCGGGTCGGATCACTGCCGGTTGAAAATGCGGGTTGCGGTTAAAGTCGCCGACATCATGCTCACGGCTGATTAACCAGCCGCTAGGACCGTACAGGTTGATGATCAGGTCAGGGCTGTGACGGGCTTCTTCAATCAGCCCTTGAACGACGTCGTCAGGCAGCGCTTTGCAAAGCGTCAGCCCACTACACGCGCTGCTGATCCTGGCACCGTTGGACGTGATCAGATGCAAGGGAGGCGAGTTTTTGTGAAGCAGTGTCTCGACATCGGCCTGTTGCCGACCCGTTGCCAACACCAGATGCAGGCCGGCGTCGTGAAGGTGGTGCATCACCGTCCGGGTGTACGTTCCCAGCGTATCGCCGGGCAATAGCAAGGTTCCGTCCAGGTCCGTAGCAATTAATGAATACATGGTGTTTCTCGAATAATTTACCGGGCCACAACCAACGGGCGTGACCCGGTACGGTGGATCAATGTCGGCCAAGCATCTTCAGCGACTGCTCACGGGTGAACGTCATCCGCTCCTCCAGCCGGGCGTTATCCTTCTCGAAGTAGATGCTTTTCTCTTCGTGACGTTGCTCGAACGGGGTAATCGTATCGAGCAGCGGCAGCGTGTCGATCAACAACTGGCGCGCGTAGCAAATCGCCCGATTGTAGGTATCGATAACTTCTTCGAACTCAGGGTAAATACAGAACGACACCTGATTGAGAATCGGGCCGTCGTCGATGCCTTCATTGATTTCATGGAGGGTTACCCCATGTTGGCGCTCGCCATTCTTCAGCGCCCAGTTGACGGGACGTACCCCACGGTACTGTGGCAGGTACGACAGATGCAGGTTGACGATGCGCTTGCAGCAGTCAATGTAAGTCCGAGGCAGTATTCGTTTGTGAAAAATCACCAAGCACAGGTCGCATGAAAAAAGGCCTTCCTTGTAGCCAGGCAGGTCTTCTATCTTGCCGCTTTCAATGAGGGGAATGCCCTTGTTCCGGCAGTACTGGATCAAAGTGAGTTCGCTGCTCACTGGCTCGAACGGATCCGCAACCACATAAGAGATGATGTGGTCGGGTGAGGCGTCGAAGTAGTTACAGGCAAAAATCGCCAGCTCACCTTTACCGCAGATCACCACATTCCTAGGCATGAGACAGTTCCTTTTTCATGTGTGTACTACTCGGTGTCGTCAGTGTCTGCATGATCGATTTCAAGGCGCTTACCAGTTGATCGTTCTCCTGGCGGGTGCGGCAGGAAATTCTCAGGTAGTGGTCTGAATCGGTGTTGCGCTTGCCAGAGCAATCCTTGACATAAAGGTCGTGCTCAAGCAGAAGGCGACACAAGGTTTGCGCCGGGACCTGCTCGGTCTGGCAATACACAAAGTTGGAGTCGGTCGCAAAGGCTGTAATGCCTTCGATTCCGTCCAGCGCCTGGCGCAACGCCTGAGTGTCACGGATGACCTGCTGGCAGCTGTCGAGGTATTCCTGTTTGTATTGCGGGAGATGCAGCAACATTTCCTCGGCAAAGCCATTGAGATTCCAAATGGGCAGTAGTGAATTGATCTGTGCCAGCAAGCCGTGGTTTGCACTGGCGAGGTAGCCGATACGGATCCCCCCGATGCCGAATGTCTTGCTCATACTGCGTATGACGGCCAGATTCGCATGCTTGTCCAGTGATGACAGCAGGGTGTTCGCGGCGCTGGGTGAAAAGTCCAGAAACGACTCGTCAACAATCAGCGCGATCTCCAGTTCAGCCAGTTGGCCGGCCAGTTCCGAGAGCGCTGCGGCTGGCGTGAGACGGCCGGTAGGATTGTTTGGCGATTCGATGACGACGACCGATGGGCGCTCTTTCTTGGCGGTCTGCAATACGGCATCCAGAGCGAGCTTAAAGCCCTGATCTGCGTAGGTGTGATAACTGATCGTGCGCTCCTCACCGAATACATTGGAGTATTCGTTGAAGGACGGAACGGTGACCAGCACTTTGCCTGGATAGACAGCGGGCAATAACTTAATGATTTCTGCTGCGCCATTGGATACGCAAAGCTGTCTGGCGGGTACGCCAATGAATTCGCTCAGTGACGCTTCAATAAGTTTCCGGCCGCCCGGATAGTTAAGGAGGATATCGTCGAAATTTTCCTTGATCCGGTCTTTCATCTGCTGCGGAGGAAAATGAAAATTATAGATCAAGGCGAAATCAAGGACGGGATAGCGCCAGTAGCCACCGTGGCGGCTCTGGAGAAATGCCAGGCGATCTCGACTGGAAATGTAATTGCACACCGTCAGGTCATAATAATTGTCGACCTCGTACCACTCGGTCGAAGGCACCACTGCCGCCTCGAAGTCCCACGTTCCGGTCTTGCACGCTTGTTTGAAGACGTCTTCGTAATAGGCGTTCAGGTTACCCTCTGCGACCTGAGCCTCCAGTTGCGCGCGCACATGGCTGGCGAACCGCGGAGAACCTATCCGATACAGATTAACGGTCTTGTACTGTTCCTCCCGCACCTGATGATTGCCATCCTTGGTCGAGCCAAAACTCTTGAGCTGCCCCTCATGAAGGTTCGCGTAGGTACCTTCCATGTTTTTCCCAAGTGGCGAAACCAGTGCAACCAGGTCGCTTGACGTGCGCAGCAGCTTTTCCAGGCAGGCTTCAGAGAAAAAGATGTCACCTTCAACGATGAGGGTGTCATGACCGATGTGTTGGCGAGCCAGGTACAACGAATAAATGTTGTTGGTCGTCTCCCAGTCCGGGTTATGCACGTACTCGATATCCAGTAGGGTTTCCAGGCTCTTCAGATGCTCGGTAATGATCTCGGCCTGATAACCCACTACCACCACGACCCGCGTGATGCCATGCAGCTGAAGATTGCTCAACGCGTTATCTATAAACGCAATGTCGTTGGTTTTGACCAACGGTTTGGGCATGTGACGGGTGCGATTGGCCAGGCGGCTGCCACGTCCGGCGCATAGAATAATGGCTGTTCCAGTGTTCATTTAATGTCCTTATTAATGAAAGATGAGCCGGGGTACCACGTGTTGATAAATCCACACGCCGTCTATCCGGCCGCTGAAGCTTTCCTCACCGCCGCTGTCCCCCCCGGTCTTGATGCCGGCACCCAAGCCGAAGGCGTGGAAGTTTGCCAGCGTTTGATTCGATACCGTGGTGGGGTTCAGGCGGTGATCCACGATCAGGCCGTGGCTGTCCTGGCGCAGGCTGATAGGAGAGCCGTCGATGTCGAGCAGTCGGACTGGCGTTGCGCTGAAACCGGTGCATTTGATCGCCAGATCGACCAAGTCAAGACGCATGCGCAATGTCTCTGGGCCGTCGGCATTGATATTCACAACGGTGAGATTGGGAATTTCTCCCCGTTGGATCTTGCGAGCAAATGTGAGCGAGTCATACCGAAGGCCTGAGTATCGATTGACACGTTGGCTGGCTTGGCAAACATCCGCGTCGACAAAAGGGTAGCCCTGGGCCAGCGCTGCTTGTGGAGAATCAAAGAAAAGCTTGAAGTCACGTTTGACAAGCAGTTGGATGGGGCCTTGAAAATCCAATTGTTCAATCAGGCGGATCAAGCAAGAAACGGCGCTGTGGGATGAGCCCACAATTGCAATGCTCTGGTAACGGCCTGCCTTGATTTGTTTGTCATACTGGCCTTTGAGCATGGCGTCGCTATTGATGGCATTCAGTTGAGGCAAGGCCATATCGTTGACTTGTCCGCCGAGGTTGACCATGACTTTTTTGCACAGTGCCTGCCGGGTCTGGCCATCTACCGTATAACGCACGGCATAGCGTCCATCTCCAGTCAGCTGAATTTCTTCGACGGTGGATAAGGTCGATACTTCGAAGCGCTTGTAAAGCGTCTTGTGTTGCTGGACGAAGGCGCCTATCTGTTCCAGAAACCGTCCTACGTGGCGCAACTCGACCGCCTCCTCACGTCGCTCGCTGAAATACCTCCATTGCGCCGTGGTGCGCAGGTATCGGCTGAGTTCATCATGTTTGTCCTGAAATTTTTCCAGGAACACGCCACCCAGAGAGTTGGCGGTAATGCGGTACTGTCCGATCGCGCCGCTTCCCAAAGTTTCGGATTTTTCCAGGATCAAACACCGGTGGATATCCTCCCTCTGTATAAGATCCGGCAACAATGAAATGTTTGCGGGCCCTCCGCCACATAAAATAATGTCGTAGTCGTCCTTGTTCATTCTTTCTCCGGTTTCGAGAGGGATACTTAAAATAGTAATTTCAAGGCGCAGAAATGCCTGAGGTCATTGTCAGCGGCCTCGATAGAAGGGCTGGTGCAGGCTTCAGGTATTACCGGCCGATAGGGAGTTCCTGGCCGATGGCGCAAGTTCCATGTTTGTTGTTAGTTAAGTTGCGATGTTTCAAACGGGTGAAAATAACGGCGAAGGTAAAGGCCATGAAGAGACTGGTCGCCGCCAGGAAAATGAACAGTGCCGTTCCGCTCAACGCCTGTATAAAAAATCCTCCGACAAGGGGTGCCACGGAAAAGCCAATACTGTAAAGCGACGCGGCGCCAAAGTAAGCGCCTCTCAGGTTTCGAGGCGCCAGGCTGTCGACAAATAAGTTCAAACATGGGAACAGAAGGGCTTGGCTAAGGCTTAACAGCAGAACCGCGCCGTACCACAACAGTTGCAGATGATAAAAGTGGGCCGCCAGTGCCATACCTGCCTGACTTGAAATCAGCAATACAGAACCGATATGGATCTTCGTCTCGAGTCGTACCTGTGCCAGCGCCTTGGCCAGTGGCAGTTGAAGCAGGACGATTACCGTGGCATGCAGCACGATAAGATTGGCGATAAAAGGCAGGTAGCCCTCAAACGCCAGCGAAGCCATCAACTGGGGCACGCTGGAGTCGAAGTTGCCGAAGATGAACATCATGACAACGTTGTTGATCACAAGCAGAAGGAACACATGATCCCGGGAGAGGATTTGCAAGGTGCTTCGCAGGGAGGTGGTGTTCATGGCTGCCAGCGTAATGCCCCGCCCGAACACCATGACGCTCGCCAGCAGGGCCAAATAGGAAATCGTCACCAATACAAAGGACAGGGAATCTGCAGAGATGCCGAGCTTGAGCCCGAAGTAGGGACCTACGGCGGCTCCGGCATTGAGGAAAAAGTAGCGCAGATGCATGGCTCGTTCCACCAGAAAGCGGGACTCGATGACATCGCCGATGACCGTCTTGATTGGATTGTTGACCAAGGCCCAGGAGAGATTGGCCAACAGCGTTCCGGCGATGTAGCCCTCTGCCTGAGTGCTGACCCCCAGCAGAAAATAGGAAACCATCGCCACCACGCAACCGGCCATGATGATTTTAAGTCGGCCAATTTTGTCGGAAAGGTATCCGCTGTAGAAGCTGGCCAACGAGGACAGTGCGATAGAGCAGGTCAAAATAACGCCGATGGTCGATGTGTTGAAACCGAACCGTGTGTATAAAACAATCGAAATGAATGGCCAAACCATCATCGATGTAGCGCGAGTCAAGAACGTTCCAACGAACAGCATCCATATAAAGAATGGCAGCGATGAGAGATAGCACTTAATGCGGGCAAATGGGAAGGCGAGCATAAATAATCACACGGGGTGTAATGCTTGAGGCACGACACTGAGGTAATAAAGCGCAAACGACGAGACTTGAGTGTCTGAAGTTTAACGAAGAGCAGACGCTATAGCGTGACTCATGAACAAGGTGTGCTCAGTCATTTTATGTAGCGAGCGCAGGTGCGTGATGAAATCTGCTGTTCGAAGCATCGGGGTGATGCGCAGCAATGGAAGGGAAGTTTTTTCATATCGAGTCCTTGATCTTAAATACGGTACTGCGTCCTTGTGGATCCAATCCTACACGACGTGTCACAAAATGTTAATAAAAAGTTCACAATCAAACATGCGGCGTCATGGATCAGCTCTTGCCGGTGCAATCGCGCGCGTTGTCTTTCTTGGACGAAGAGCAATCAGAAGAAATTAAGCCGGCGCGGAAGGGCATTGGGCAAGGGCCCAACAGCCAACACGCCAGATCGGGGCGTGTTGGCACTAACGGTTACTCGGCGATCTGCAACTTGCGCGACTCGGTGTACACGTAGCGTACCTTTTCATATTCGAACGGCGAGTTCAGCTGGCCGTAGCGGAAACCGGTCTGGTAGCGCTTGTCCACACCGCGTAAAAGCAGCAGTTCCGGGTGGTTGGAGCTGACTTCGGAGACGTTCAGGAAGTTGATCGCTGATTCGGCGGTGTAGTCCACCAGCAAGCCGGAAGTGTCGCGCAGGTTCGAGGGGCCGAAGATCGGCAGGACGAAGTAGGCGCCACCGGGCACGCCATAGAAGCCCAGTGTCTGGCCGAAGTCTTCGCTCTGGCGCGGCAGGC
This sequence comes from Pseudomonas sp. Q12-87, assembly GCF_001269755.1. Classification (NCBI taxonomy): domain Bacteria; kingdom Pseudomonadati; phylum Pseudomonadota; class Gammaproteobacteria; order Pseudomonadales; family Pseudomonadaceae; genus Pseudomonas; species Pseudomonas sp. Q12-87. The sequence continues at coordinate 68,153 of NZ_LHVI01000011.1, forward strand.
CCATGGCGGTGGCCGGGTCCCACAGGCCGGCGATGCCGACGGTGGTATTGAGCAACAGTCGGGCGGTGGTTTCCATCGAACGCTTGCCCTTGAATTGCAGCAGGCTGTTCATCAGGTTCGGCACGTCACCCAGGTTGTTGAAGAAGTTGCTGACCCCGGTGCGCACGAAACTCGGGGTGATGTAGCGATAGCCATCGACCACAGGCAGGAACACCCACTGGTCGAAGCGATAGTTGAAGTGATAGACCCGACGGTTCCACGACTCCAACGGGTCATAGACATTCAAGGCATTGAGCGTCGAGCGCTCGAACTCGCGCTGGTCCAGGCCCGGGTTGAACTTGAGCTTGGTCAGCGGCTCCTTGAAGCCATCGGAATCGACCACCACGGGCGCATTGGCCTTGCTGTTGTCGGCGTGGACCATGCCCGCACTCATTAACGCAGCGATAAGCAGCAGATATTTAGCCACGGAAGAACTCCAGCATGGCGTCGCTGTTGACGCGGTAGTTAAGGTTGCCGCAGTGGCCGCCCAGTGGATAAACCGTCAGGCGATCGCCAAAGGTCTTGCGCAGGAAACCCAGGTCGCCCGGGCCGAGGATCACATCGTCGGCGTTGTGCATGACGGCAATCTTCGGGCTCTCGTGCAGGTAATCCTTCAGTGCATACAGGCTCACTTGGTCAACCAACTGCAACAGGCTGCCGCCATCGGTGCGCGCACGCCACATCGGAATCACTTGTTCGGTGAGGTAGCAGTCGAAATCGCATTGCAGTGCGCGCTTGAGAAAGGGTGTCAGGCTGGTGCTTTCGGTAATCGGGAATTTGGGCGGAATGATCAAGCCGCGCCGATTGATCAGGTCCGAAGTGAACGCGATATCGGCGGCCGAGAAGCGGAACGACGTGCCGATCAGCATCGCCATCTGCTCGTTGCTCAGGTGTTGCTTGGACTGTTGGAAGTCATAAAGCAGCGCGTCGTTGAGGTCGATGTAGCCTTTTTGCTGGAAGTAACGGGTCAGCTTGTTCAGCACCAGCTCATAGAATGTGGTGGTGTTGTTGATGCCCTTGACCTCGGTCTGGACCAGTTTGTCCAGGTTGGTGATCGAGGTGTAGAGATTCACCGGCGGGTTGAGCAACAGCACTTTCTTGAAGTTGAAGCTGCGTCGGGTTTCGTCCAGATGGGCAACAAATGCTGCGTCCAGGGCGCCAAGGCTATAGCCGCTGAGGTAATACTCGGTCACCGGCAGCTTCGGGTTCTGGGCGCGCACGGCCTGCATCACCCGGTACATGTCCTCGGCGTCTTCCTTGGAAATGCCCGGCGTGGCGAAGCGCGAAGCAGCGCTCATGAAGTCGAAGCTGGTGGGCGACGAGAGTTGCACCACGTGATAGCCGGCCTTGTAGTAGAGCCGCTTGAGGTATTCGTTGATGCTGCTGTCAAACCGCGCCCCGGTGCCGGCGATCAGGAAGATCAACGGCGCGGGCTTGTCCTGGGTGGCCATGCGATAGGTGAGGCTTTTCACCGGCCAGAAATTGTCCGGCAGGATGAATTCGCGTTCCGGGCGCAGGGTCAGGCTGTGGTCCGATTGGTTGATGTCCTCGATCAGCGGCAGCTCCGGACGCAGGTCCGGCGGCGTGGTGGCGATGGTCGCCTCGAACGGGTTGGTCAAGGGATAGCCATAGCTGGCGGCATCGACATCCACCGCCAGCGCGGACGCACTCAGGATAAGGCCGCCGACGAGGGCAGCGAAGCGCAAGGAACGGAGCATGACTAGATCCCTAGGAGGAAGGTGCCGAATGAGGTTCGCAGGCTATGACCACCGAAGCGAAGCCAAGTGCCATGACTGGCATGAATCAGGCGCGAACGGGGTGCGATAGTAGCGGGACGATACACGTTCGCGGGTACTGAGGGCTAGTCATCTGATGACTGTCGCAATTGGGTGTCGCAATTGGGTGTCGCCGATCTGCCCTCTTATAGGGCGCCAAAGGCATGAGAATGGGAGCTGGCGTTCTGATGTCGTTTCTCGATGCCTCGACGTCGCAGGCAGAGCAGGTTCGTGAACGGCGCAGGTTGATGATCGACAGGTCAGTACTCCGCTGGCGTTCGAACCGGTTGCAGGTGAGCGTGATGGGGGCGCTGAGCACCATAACAATACGTTGACGCGGCCCGGCATCCGCCGGGCGCAGCACTTTCGGGGAAGTAACGATGAAGATGCGACGACTCTTGGGCGCAGGTGCCGCACTGGTACTGGCGATCAGCTCCACCCTGGCCAGCGCCGAAAACAAAACCCTGAGCATCGGTTACGTTGACGGCTGGTCCGACAGCGTCGCGACCACTCACGTGGCGGCCGAAGTCATCCAGCAGAAGCTTGGCTATGACGTTAAATTGCAAGCTGTTGCGACCGGGATCATGTGGCAGGGCGTTGCCACTGGCAAGCTGGATGCCATGCTCTCGGCCTGGTTGCCGGTGACTCACGGCGATTATTGGACCAAGAACAAGGACCAAGTGGTCGATTACGGCCCCAACTTCAAGGACGCAAAAATCGGCTTGATCGTGCCGGAGTACGTCAAGGCCAAGTCCCTCGAAGATCTGAAGACCGACGATTCCTTCAAGAAACGCATTGTCGGCATCGACGCCGGTTCAGGCGTGATGCTCAAGACCGAACAGGCGATCAAGGATTACGACCTGACCGGTTATCAACTCAAGGCCAGTTCCGGCGCCGGCATGATTGCCGAGCTGACCCGTGCCGAGAAGAAAAACGAATCCATCGCCGTCACCGGTTGGGTGCCGCACTGGATGTTCGCCAAGTGGAAACTGCGCTTCCTGGAAGACCCGAAAGGCGTTTATGGCGCGGCTGAAACCGTAAACAGCATCGGCAGCAAGGGCCTGGAAGCCAAGGCGCCGGAAGTGGCTGAGTTCCTGAAGAAATTCCAGTGGGCGTCCAAGGATGAGATCGGCGAAGTCATGCTGGCCATCCAGGAAGGCGCCAAGCCCGAAGCTGCGGCCAAGGATTGGGTCGCCAAGCACCCGGACCGCGTGAAGGAGTGGACCGGCAAGTAATTCGCCTGGTTTAGCCGTCAAAAAAAACCGCATGACGTCGCGTCATGCGGTTTTTTTGTGTCCGCGATTATTCAGTTTGCGCCGGCCCCCCCTGTGGGAGCTGCGAAATTTTGCGAGAAACTGGCAAAACCGTCATGTCGTTCTAATACTAAGGTCGTCTGGAACCTGGCCTTGAGCCGCATAGAGTAGGGTTGTTCCAACTTAAATCTGTGCTGCGAGGATAAAAACAATGAACGACAGCATTTACCTCTCGATTCAAAACAGCCCGCGCTTCAAGGAGCTGGTGAGAAAAAGGGAAAAGTTCGCCTGGATTCTCTCGGCGATCATGCTTGGGCTGTACTCCGGCTTCATTCTTCTGATTGCCTATGGGCCACATATTCTCGGGGCGAAAATCACGCCCGAGTCCACCATGACCTGGGGAATTCCAATTGGCGTCGGCCTGATTCTCTCGGCCTTCGTCCTGACCGCTATTTACGTGCGACGCGCCAACGGCGAATTCGACGACCTGAACAATGCGATTCTCAAGGAGGCTCAGCAATGATCCGGCGTCTATTGGCTCTATTGAGCATCGCAGCGTTCGCCCCGGGCGCCTGGGCGGCGGAAGCCCTGACTGGCGCGGTGCAGAAACAACCCCTCAACGTCCCGGCTATCTTGATGTTCGTGGCGTTCGTCGGCGCAACTTTATATATCACCTACTGGGCGTCCAAGAAAAACAACTCGGCGGCCGACTACTATGCGGCCGGCGGCAAGATCACTGGCTTCCAGAACGGCTTGGCAATCGCCGGCGACTACATGTCGGCGGCGTCCTTCCTGGGTATTTCCGCGCTGGTGTTTACTTCGGGCTACGACGGCCTGATTTACTCCATCGGCTTCCTGGTGGGCTGGCCGATCATCCTGTTCCTGATCGCCGAACGCCTGCGTAACCTGGGTAAATACACTTTTGCCGACGTGGCGTCCTATCGCCTCGGGCAAACCCAGATCCGCAGTCTGTCCGCCTGCGGCTCGCTGGTGGTGGTAGCGTTCTACCTGATCGCGCAAATGGTCGGTGCCGGCAAGTTGATCCAGCTGCTGTTCGGCCTGGACTATCACGTTGCGGTGATCCTGGTCGGTATCCTGATGTGCCTCTACGTGCTGTTCGGCGGCATGCTGGCCACCACCTGGGTACAGATCATCAAGGCGGTGCTGTTGCTGTCGGGTGCCTCGTTCATGGCGCTGATGGTCATGAAGCACGTCAACTTCGACTTCAACATGCTGTTTGCCGAAGCGGTGAAGGTTCACCCTAAAGGCGAGGCGATCATGAGCCCTGGCGGCTTGGTGAAGGATCCGATCTCGGCCTTCTCCCTGGGCTTGGCGCTGATGTTCGGTACTGCGGGCCTGCCGCACATCTTGATGCGCTTCTTCACTGTGAGCGACGCCAAGGAAGCGCGTAAGAGCGTGCTCTACGCAACTGGCTTCATCGGCTACTTCTATATCCTGACCTTCATCATCGGCTTCGGCGCGATCCTGCTGGTCAGCACCAACCCGGCCTTCAAGGACGCCGCAGGTGCCTTGCTGGGCGGCAACAACATGGCGGCGGTGCATTTGGCCAACGCCGTGGGCGGCAGCATCTTCCTGGGCTTCATCTCGGCGGTAGCCTTTGCCACCATCCTGGCGGTGGTAGCGGGCCTGACCCTGGCCGGCGCCTCGGCGGTATCCCATGACCTGTATGCCAGCGTGATCAAGAAAGGCAAGGCCAACGAGAAGGACGAGATTCGCGTCTCGAAAATCACCACCATCGCCCTGGCGGTGCTGGCGATCGGCCTGGGCATCCTGTTCGAGAAGCAGAACATCGCGTTCATGGTGGGCCTGGCGTTTTCCATCGCGGCGAGCTGCAACTTCCCGGTGCTGCTGCTTTCGATGTACTGGAAGAAGCTGACCACCCGTGGCGCCATGATCGGCGGCTGGCTGGGCCTGGTGAGTGCCGTGGGCTTGATGATCCTTGGCCCAACCATCTGGGTGCAGATCATGGGTCACGAGAAGGCGATCTTCCCGTATGAGTACCCAGCGCTGTTCTCGATGGCCATTGCCTTCGTCGGCATCTGGTTCTTCTCCATCACCGACAAGTCGACTGAAGGCGCAAACGAGCGGGCGCTGTTCTTCCCGCAGTTCGTGCGTTCGCAGACGGGTCTGGGGGCGAGTGGGGCGGTTAATCACTGAGGCAGCGGCAAGCTGCAAGTTGAAAGCTTCAAGTTAAAGCGGTGCGTTTGAAGAGATACCCCGGTCGAGAGGCTGGGGTATTTTTTTGTGCGCGATAATTGTGGCGTGAATGAAGGCGCTTTCGCGAGCAAGCCCACTCCCACCTTGGAGTGCATTCATCCTGCGGGAGCGGGCTTGCTCGCGAAGGCGTCAGCCCTGCTGCTGAATAAGTAAAAGGCACAAACAAAACGGCCCCCGCTCCTATATAAGAAGCGGGGGCCGTTCCGGTGCAGCTTGAGACCTTCTTACAAGGCAGGTCTTACTTGCGGTCTTCCAGCTTGGTGATGTCACGCGACTCATAGCCGGTGTACAACTGGCGTGGGCGGCCGATCTTGTACGGGCTGGAGAGCATTTCCTTCCAGTGGGAGATCCAGCCGACGGTCCGCGCCAGGGCGAAGATCACGGTGAACATGCTGGTTGGAATGCCGATCGCCTTGAGGATGATCCCCGAGTAGAAGTCGACGTTCGGGTACAGCGAGCGCTCGATGAAGTACGGGTCGGTCAGGGCGATCTCTTCCAGGCGCATGGCCAGTTCGAGTTGCGGATCGTTCTTGATCCCCAGTTCCTTGAGCACTTCGTCGCAGGTCTGCTTCATGACGGTGGCGCGCGGGTCGCGGTTCTTGTAGACCCGGTGACCGAAGCCCATCAACTTGAACGGATCGTTCTTGTCCTTGGCCTTGGCAATGAACTTGTCGATGTTCGAGACATCGCCGATTTCATCGAGCATGGTCAGTACCGCTTCGTTGGCACCGCCGTGGGCAGGGCCCCAGAGTGCAGCGATACCGGCGGCGATACAGGCGAACGGGTTGGCACCCGACGAGCCTGCCAGGCGCACGGTGGACGTCGAGGCGTTCTGCTCGTGGTCGGCATGGAGGATGAAGATCCGGTCCATGGCCTTGGCGAGCACCGGGCTGATCGGTTTGATCTCGCACGGGGTGTTGAACATCATATGCAGGAAGTTCTCTGCATAGGTCAGGTCGTTGCGCGGGTACATCATGGGCTGGCCCATGGAGTACTTGTAGACCATGGCTGCCAGGGTTGGCATCTTCGCCACCAGGCGAATCGCGGAGATTTCGCGATGCTGGGGGTTATTGATGTCCAGGGAGTCGTGGTAGAAGGCCGAGAGAGCGCCGACAACGCCGCACATGACGGCCATCGGGTGGGCATCGCGACGGAAGCCGTTGAAGAAGGTCTTCAACTGTTCGTGAACCATCGTGTGGTTCTTCACGGTGCTGACGAACTGGGCCTTTTGCTCTGCGGTTGGCAGCTCGCCATTGAGCAGCAGGTAGCAGGTTTCCAGGTAGTCCGACTTTTCAGCCAATTGCTCGATCGGGTAGCCGCGGTGCAGCAGGATGCCGTTGTCGCCGTCGATATAGGTGATTTTCGACTCGCACGAAGCGGTCGACATGAAACCTGGGTCAAAGGTGAAACGGCCCGTGGCCGTCAGGCCCCGTACGTCGATTACATCGGGACCAACGGTGCCGGTTAAAATGGGCAGCTCGACGGGGGCTGCGCCCTCGATGATCAACTGCGCTTTTTTGTCAGCCATGTGGCCTCCTATTAATGCTTGGAATCATCAGACAGACCCCCCACGCAGGGCCCGCACCACTATAGTGAGATAAATTCGAATGTCAATTTGCCTAAAGTCTTGCTCCAGAAGGCTTTAACCGGACTTTTTCCGCGAAATTGCCTGCCGTTTACGCCTTTTCCGATGTATGTGCAATGCGCTATTAGGGGAAGGTGAACGCGTTGTCATTAGTAGCCTAACTGTCTATACTCGGCCACCGACCGCCAGGGGCTTTTGGGCCTGCTTTCTTGGGGGTCGTCACTCCCTGGGTGGTGAGTACCTGACCAGTGCGCGCCCCAACAACTTTGCCCTGATTGTTAGGGGCTCTTCAGTGTGAAAAAAAGCCGTGAAAAGCCAACGACCTGTAAACCTAGACCTAAGGACCATCAAACTCCCAGTCACTGCTTACACGTCCATTCTTCACCGAATTTCCGGTGTCATTCTCTTCGTCAGCCTGGCCATCATGCTTTACGCATTGGACAAGTCGCTCGACTCGGAAGAAGGCTTCGGTCAGGTGAAAGCGTGTCTGACCAGTCCGCTAGCCAAGCTAGTGATTTGGGGCATCCTGTCCGCCTTGCTGTATCACTTGGTTGCCGGTGTGCGCCACTTGATCATGGACATGGGCATCGGTGAGACGCTGGAAGGCGGCAAGCTGGGCTCGAAAATCATTATCGCCGTGTCTGCGGTGCTGATCGTTCTGGCAGGAGTCTGGATATGGTAACCAACGTCACGAACCTCTCGCGTTCGGGCCTCTATGACTGGATGGCGCAGCGTGTGTCTGCGGTCGTTCTCGCGGCTTACTTCATCTTCCTGATCGGATATGTCGTAGCAAATCCCGGCCTGGGCTATGCCCAATGGCACGAACTGTTCGCAAACAACTGGATGCGTATCTTCAGTCTGCTGGCACTTGTCGCACTGGGCGCTCACGCCTGGGTCGGCATGTGGACCATCGCGACCGACTACCTGACGCAGATGGCGTTCGGCAAGTCGGCGACTGCCGTACGTTTCCTTTTCCAGGCAGTATGCGGCGTTGCGATGTTCGCTTACTTCGTCTGGGGTGTGCAGATTCTCTGGGGTATCTGATCCATGGCTAACATTCCAACGATTTCTTTCGACGCCATCATCATTGGTGGTGGCGGTGCCGGCATGCGCGCTGCGCTGCAGCTGGCACAGGGCGGTCACAAGACTGCCGTGATCACCAAGGTTTTCCCGACCCGTTCGCACACTGTATCCGCCCAGGGCGGCATCACTTGCGCCATCGCTTCGGCCGATCCGAACGATGACTGGCGCTGGCACATGTACGATACCGTCAAGGGTTCCGACTACATCGGTGACCAGGACGCTATCGAATACATGTGTCAGGAAGGTCCAGCCGCAGTGTTTGAGCTGGACCACATGGGCCTGCCGTTCTCGCGTACCGAAACCGGCCGCATCTACCAGCGTCCGTTCGGTGGCCAGTCCAAGGACTACGGCAAGGGCGGCCAGGCAGCGCGCACTTGCGCGGCGTCCGACCGTACCGGTCACGCGCTGCTGCACACGCTTTATCAGGGCAACCTGAAAGCCGGCACCACGTTCCTGAACGAGTACTACGCTGTTGACCTGGTGAAGAACCAGGACGGCGCCTTCGTCGGCGTGATCGCAATCTGCATCGAAACCGGCGAAACCACCTACATCCGCGCCAAGGCCACCGTACTGGCGACCGGCGGTGCAGGTCGTATCTACGCTTCCACCACCAACGCCCTGATCAACACCGGTGACGGCGTCGGCATGGCCCTGCGTGCTGGCGTACCGGTACAAGACATCGAAATGTGGCAGTTCCACCCGACTGGCATCGCCGGCGCCGGTGTACTGGTCACCGAAGGATGCCGCGGTGAAGGCGGTTACCTGATCAACAAGCACGGCGAGCGTTTCATGGAGCGTTATGCTCCGAACGCCAAGGACCTTGCCGGTCGTGACGTCGTGGCTCGCTCGATGGTTAAAGAGATCATCGCCGGCAACGGCTGTGGCCCTAACGGCGACCACGTGATGCTCAAGCTCGACCACCTGGGCGAGGAAGTGCTGCACAGCCGCCTGCCAGGCATTTGCGAACTGTCCAAGACTTTCGCTCACGTCGATCCAGTCGTCGCGCCGGTTCCGGTCGTTCCAACCTGCCACTATATGATGGGCGGCGTTGCCACCAACATTCATGGTCAGGCAATGACCCAGAACGCCGACGGCGTGGACGAAATCATCCCTGGCTTGTTCGCAGTGGGTGAAGTGGCTTGCGTATCGGTTCACGGTGCCAACCGCCTGGGCGGCAACTCGCTGCTCGACCTGGTGGTCTTCGGCCGCGCTGCCGGCCTGCACCTGGAAAAAGCGCTGACCGACGGTATCGAATACCGCGACGCCAGCGACACCGACATCGAAGTCGCCCTCAAGCGCCTGGCTGGCCTGAACGAGCGTACCGAAGGCGAAGACGTCGCCACCCTGCGTCGCGAGCTGCAAAGCTGCATGCAGAACTACTTCGGTGTGTTCCGTACCGGCGAATACATGCAGAAGGGTATTGCCCAGCTGGCGCAATTGCGTGAACGAATTGCCAACGTGAAGATCAACGATAAGTCGCAGGCGTTCAACACTGCCCGTATCGAAGCGCTGGAATTGCAGAACCTGCTGGAAGTGGCCGAAGCCACCGCCATCGCCGCTGAAGTGCGTAAAGAGTCCCGTGGTGCCCACGCCCGCGAAGACTTTGAAGACCGTGACGACGAAAACTGGCTGTGCCACACCTTGTACTTCCCGGGTGATAAGCGCGTCACCAAGCGTGCCGTGAACTTCTCGCCGAAGACCGTTCCGACGTTCGAACCCAAGATCCGGACTTACTAAGGGTGGCCGCCATGTTGCAAGTCAGTGTTTATCGCTACAACCCTGATCAGGACGCCGCGCCGTTCATGCAGGATTTCCAGGTCGAGACCGACGGTAAAGACCTGATGGTGCTGGACGTGCTGGCCTTGATCAAAGAGCAGGACGAAGGTTTTTCCTATCGTCGCTCTTGCCGCGAGGGCGTTTGCGGCTCCGACGGCATGAACATCAACGGCAAGAACGGCCTGGCCTGCATCACGCCGCTGTCGGCCGTGGTCAAGGGCAACAAGCTGATCGTCCGTCCGTTGCCAGGTTTGCCGGTTATCCGTGACCTGGTCGTCGATATGAGCATCTTCTACAAGCAATACGAGAAGGTGAAGCCATACCTGCAGAACGACACGCCGGCTCCGGCCATCGAGCGTCTGCAGTCTCCGGAAGAGCGTGAAAAGCTCGACGGTCTGTACGAGTGCATCCTGTGCGCTTGCTGCTCGACCTCGTGCCCGTCCTTCTGGTGGAACCCGGACAAATTCCTGGGGCCGGCCGCCCTGCTGCAAGCGTATCGCTTCCTGGCAGACAGCCGTGACACCAAGACGTCCGAGCGTCTGGCGGCACTGGATGACCCGTTCAGCGTTTTCCGCTGCCGCGGGATCATGAACTGCGTCAACGTCTGCCCGAAAGGCCTGAACCCGACTAAGGCCATCGGTCACGTACGTAACATGCTGCTGCAAAACGGCGTGTGATTCAGCTGCTGTACCCGTAGAACCGCTGTACCCGTAGAGGCGAGGGCGTGGGCTTCAACCCACGTCCTGGCTATAACCAGAACAGCTGCTTACAAAGTGGCCGTTCTTATTTTGAAGAAATGAGACAAGCAGGGGCATCCGGGCTGGTACCCGGACTATCAGCGTGATCCTAAGTGGCTTGTTTTAGTCGCTGCACTCGGACTTCTGCAAGTTTGCTCGGTGTTTTCGCCGGTGGTGTTCCCCTAATCGAGGGTGACCAAGCATGCAAGAAAGCGTGATGCAGCGCATGTGGAACAGTGCCCACCTCTCCGGTGGTAACGCTGCCTATGTGGAAGAGCTCTACGAGCTCTACCTGCACGACCCTAACGCTGTGCCAGAAGAATGGCGCACCTACTTTCAGAAGTTGCCGGCTGACGGGAACTCTGCCACTGATGTTTCGCACTCGACAATTCGCGATCATTTCGTGCTGCTGGCAAAGAACCAGCGCCGCGCTCAACCGGTGTCTGCCGGCAGCGTGAGCAGTGAGCACGAGAAGAAGCAAGTTGAAGTGCTGCGACTGATCCAGGCCTACCGGATGCGGGGCCACCAAGCAGCCCAGCTGGACCCGCTGGGGCTGTGGCAGCGTCCTGCACCTGCAGACCTGTCGATCACTCACTACGGCTTGACCAATGCCGATCTTGATACGACCTTCCGTGCCGGCGACCTGTTCATCGGCAAAGAGGAAGCGAGCCTACGCGAAATTCACGAAGCGTTGCAGCAGACATATTGCCGCACCATCGGCGCTGAGTTCACGCATATCACCGATTCCGAGCAGCGCCAGTGGTTCCAGCAGCGTCTGGAAAGCGTTCGTGGCCGTCCGACGTACTCCGCCGAGATCAAGAGCCACTTGCTCGAGCGCGTCACCGCCGGTGAGGGCCTGGAGAAATACCTGGGCACCAAATACCCAGGCACCAAGCGTTTCGGCCTGGAAGGCGGCGAAAGCCTGATTCCAATGCTCGACGAGCTGATCCAGCGTTCGGGTTCCTATGGCACCAAGGAAGTGGTCATCGGCATGGCCCACCGTGGCCGTCTGAACGTTCTGGTCAACACCTTCGGCAAGAACCCGCGCGAGCTGTTCGACGAGTTCGAAGGCAAGAAGAAGGTCGAGCTCGGTTCCGGTGACGTCAAATATCACCAGGGCTTCTCATCCAACGTGATGACCTCGGGTGGCGAAGTCCACTTGGCCATGGCTTTCAACCCGTCCCACCTGGAAATCGTTTCCCCGGTGGTCGAGGGTTCGGTCCGTGCCCGTCAGGATCGCCGCAACGACCCGACCGGCGAGAAGGTGCTGCCGATCTCCCTCCACGGTGACGCGGCATTCGCCGGTCAAGGCGTGGTCATGGAAACCTTCCAGATGTCGCAGACCCGCGGTTTCAAGACCGGCGGCACCGTGCACATCGTGATCAACAACCAGGTCGGTTTCACCATCAGCAACCCGGAAGACTCGCGTTCCACCGAGTACGCAACCGACGTCGCGAAAATGATCCAGGCGCCGATTCTCCACGTGAATGGCGATGACCCGGAAGCCGTGCTGTTCGTGACCCAGTTGGCCATCGACTACCGCATGCAGTACAAGCGTGACGTGGTGATCGACCTGGTCTGCTACCGTCGTCGCGGCCACAACGAGGCCGACGAGCCAAGCGGCACCCAGCCTCTGATGTACCAGCAGATCGCCAAGCAGCGCACTACCCGTGAGCTGTATGCCGAGCGCCTGACCCAGAGCGGCGTACTGGATGCAGCGCGCGTCCAGGAAAAAGTCGATGAATATCGCAATGCCCTGGACAACGGCCTGCATGTTGTAAAAAGCCTGGTCAAAGAGCCGAACAAAGAGCTGTTCGTGGACTGGCGTCCGTATCTGGGCCACGCCTGGACCGCTCGTCACGACACCCGCTTCGACCTCAAGACCCTGCAGGAACTGTCCGCCAAGCTGCTGGAAATTCCGGAAGGCTTCGTGGTCCAGCGCCAGGTCGCGAAAATCTACGAAGACCGTCAGAAGATGCAAGCCGGCGGCCTGCCGATCAACTGGGGTTACGCCGAAACCATGGCGTACGCGACCCTGGCGTTCGAAGGTCACCCGATTCGCATCACCGGCCAGGACGTAGGCCGCGGTACTTTCTCGCACCGCCACGCAGCGTTGCACAACCAGAAAGACGCCGGCACCTACATCCCGCTGCAACACCTGTACAAAGGCCAGCCACGTTTCGACCTGTACGATTCGCTGCTGTCCGAGGAAGCCGTCCTGGCGTTCGAATATGGCTATTCCACCACCGAGCCGAATGCACTGGTGATCTGGGAAGCCCAGTTCGGCGACTTCGCCAACGGTGCCCAGGTGGTTGTCGACCAGTTCATCACCAGCGGCGAGCACAAGTGGGGTCGTCTCTGCGGTCTGACCATGCTGTTGCCACACGGTTATGAAGGGCAGGGGCCGGAACACTCTTCGGCACGTCTGGAGCGTTACCTGCAATTGTGCGCCGAGCACAACGTCCAGGTCTGCGTACCGACGACCCCGGCTCAGATCTACCACCTGCTGCGTCGTCAGGTCATCCGTCCGCTGCGCAAGCCGCTGATCGTGCTGACTCCGAAGTCGCTGCTGCGTCACAAACTGGCGATCTCCACCCTCGAAGACCTGGCCGAAGGCTCCTTCCAGACCGTTATTCCAGAAATCGATACGCTGGACGCGGCGAAGGTGACTCGCCTGGTCCTGTGCAGCGGCAAGGTCTACTACGACCTGCTGGAAAAACGTCGTGCCGAAGGCCGCGAAGACATCGCCATCGTGCGTATCGAGCAGCTTTACCCGTTCCCGGAAGAAGACCTGATGGAGGCCATCGCGCCTTACACCAACCTCACCCACGTGGTGTGGTGTCAGGAAGAACCGATGAACCAAGGCGCGTGGTACAGCAGCCAGCATCACCTGCGTCGCAGCATTGGCAACCATAACAAGGCCCTGGGCCTGGAATATGCCGGCCGTGATGCTTCTGCGGCACCTGCGTGTGGTTATGCGTCGATGCACGCCGAGCAGCAGGAAAAACTGCTGCAAGATGCTTTCACTGTTTAAGCCTTCGTGCTGACTGAAACCGAATTTTAAGGACCCACAGATAATGGCTATCGAAATCAAAGCCCCGTCATTCCCGGAATCGGTTGCCGATGGCACCGTTGCCACCTGGCACAAGAAACCAGGCGACGCTGTAAAGCGTGACGACCTGATCGTCGACATCGAGACCGACAAAGTCGTTCTGGAAGTGTTGGCCGAAGCTGACGGCGTGCTCGGCGCAATCGTTGCCGAAGAGGGCGCTACCGTCCTGTCCAACCAGGTACTGGGCTCGATCGAAGAGGGCGGTGCTGCCGCTGCTGCTCCGGCCGCCGCCGCTGCTCCTGCTGCAGCCCAGGCCGCAGCGCCTGCTGCCGATGGCGAAGACGATCCAGTCGCTGCCCCGGCCGCTCGCAAGATCGCCGAAGAAAACGGCATCAACATCGCTTCCGTTGCCGGCACCGGCAAGGGTGGTCGTGTGACCAAGGAAGACGTAGTGGCCGCCGTTGCTGCCAAGAAGGCCGCGCCTGCCGCTGCCCCGGCCAAGCCTGCCGCGCCTGCCGCTGCTGCTCCGGTGTTCGCTGCCGGTGATCGCGTTGAAAAACGCGTTCCGATGACTCGCGTTCGCGCTACCGTGGCCAAGCGTCTGGTAGAAGCCCAGTCGAACATGGCGATGCTGACCACTTTCAACGAAGTCGACATGACTGAAGTCATGGCCCTGCGTTCGAAGTACAAGGATCTGTTCGAGAAGTCCCACAACGGCGTACGCCTGGGCTTCATGTCGTTCTTCGTCAAGGCTGCCACCGAAGCGCTGAAACGCTTCCCGGCCGTCAACGCGTCGATCGACGGTTCCGACATCGTCTACCACGGCTACGCCGACATCGGTGTTGCGGTTTCCAGCGACCGTGGCCTGGTGGTTCCGGTCCTGCGCAACGCTGAATTGATGAGCCTGGCCGAAATCGAAGGCGGCATCGCCACCTTCGGCAAGAAGGCCCGTGACGGCAAGCTGTCCATCGAAGAGATGACCGGCGGTACGTTCACCATCACCAACGGTGGTACATTCGGTTCGATGATGTCGACCCCGATCGTCAACCCGCCGCAAGCGGCGATCCTGGGCATGCACAACATCCTGCAGCGTCCGATGGCGATCAACGGTCAGGTCGTGATTCGTCCGATGATGTATCTGGCACTGTCCTACGATCACCGCCTGATCGACGGTAAAGAAGCCGTGACTTTCCTGGTAACCATCAAGAACCTGCTTGAAGATCCGGCTCGTCTGTTGCTGGACATCTGATTTCGCCGCGAGGGCCGGTCGGTTGACCGGCCTCTTGCTGAAACAACCGGTTTCGTCCCACGACGGTCACCACGAGTGACCGTTCGGTTTGATTCGAAAAGGAATGACTCATGACTCAGAAATTCGACGTGGTAGTGATTGGTGCGGGCCCTGGCGGCTACGTAGCGGCCATCAAGGCTGCGCAACTGGGCCTTACCACTGCCTGCATCGAGAAATACACCGACAAAGAGGGCAAGTTGGCCCTTGGCGGTACTTGCCTGAACGTCGGCTGCATTCCATCCAAGGCGCTGCTGGACAGCTCCTGGAAATTCCACGAAGCGCAAGACGGCTTGGCTATTCACGGCATTGGCGGTGTCAACCGCGAAAGCGTCACCATTGACGTGCCTGCCATGGTTGGCCGCAAAGCCAACATCGTCAAAGGCCTGACCTCAGGTGTTGCCACCTTGTTCAAGGCCAACGGCGTGACCTCGATCCAGGGCCACGGCAAGCTGCTGCTGGGCAAGAAAGTCGAAGTGACCAAGCCAGACGGCTCGGTTGAAGTGATCGAAGCCGAACACGTCATCCTCGCACCAGGCTCGCGTCCAATCGACATTCCACCGGCTCCGGTCGACCAGAACGTGATCGTCGACTCCACCGGCGCCCTGGAATTCCAGACCGTGCCAAAACGCCTCGGTGTGATCGGCGCTGGCGTGATCGGCCTCGAGCTGGGTTCGGTATGGTCGCGCCTGGGTTCGCAAGTGACTGTGCTTGAAGCCCTCGACACCTTCCTGATGGCCGCCGACACCGCGGTTTCCAAGGAAGCGCTGAAAACCCTGACCAAACAGGGCCTGGACATCAAGCTGGGCGCTCGCGTGACCGGCTCCAAGGTCAACGGCGAAGAAGTCGTGGTGACCTACACCGACGCCAACGGCGAACAGACCATCACGTTCGACAAGCTGATCGTTGCGGTCGGCCGTCGTCCGGTGACCACTGATTTGCTGGCAGCTGACAGCGGTGTGGAAATCGACGAGCGCGGCTTCATCGCTGTCGATGACCAGTGCGCAACTGCCGTGCCGGGCGTTTTCGCCATCGGTGACGTGGTACGCGGCATGATGCTGGCGCACAAGGCGTCCGAGGAAGGCATCATGGTCGTCGAGCGCATCAAGGGCCACAAAGCCCAGATGAACTACGACCTGATCCCATCGGTTATCTACACCCACCCGGAAATCGCATGGGTCGGTAAAACCGAACAGGCCTTGAAAGCCGAAGGCGTTGAAGTTAACGTCGGCACCTTCCCGTTCGCTGCCAGTGGCCGTGCCATGGCCGCCAACGATACCGGCGGTTTCGTGAAAGTCATCGCCGACGCCAAGACGGATCGCGTTCTGGGCGTTCACGTGATTGGCCCAAGCGCTGCCGAGCTGGTACAGCAAGGCGCGATCGGTATGGAATTCGGCACCAGCGCTGAAGACCTGGGCATGATGGTCTTCTCCCATCCGACCCTGTCCGAAGCCTTGCACGAAGCGGCCTTGGCCGTAAATGGCGGCGCCATCCACGTGGCGAACCGCAAGAAGCGTTAATAGACAATAAGAAACCACGGCGGTATCGGCCCGTCGTGAGCCTTGCGAGCAAGACTCACCGCGGAATGTCCGCTGGACGCAGTCTTGCGTAGCTGAGCCGGTTCACCGGAAAGCTACGCGAGCAGCAGTCACAGGTGGTGCGGCACCTCGATGGTGCAGCACCGAATGCGCAGTACCTAACGAAGACGGTAATAAGCATGAATCTTCACGAGTATCAGGGTAAGCAGCTGTTCGCTGAGTACGGCCTGCCAGTATCCACCGGTTACGCGGTAGACACCCCGGAAGCGGCAGCAGAAGCTTGCGACAAAATCGGCGGCAGCGAATGGGTTGTCAAAGCCCAGGTTCACGCCGGTGGTCGCGGTAAAGCGGGCGGCGTCAAGCTGGTTCGCAGCAAAGAAGACGCCAAAGCCTTCGCACAACAGTGGCTGGGCAAGCGTCTGGTGACTTACCAGACTGACGCCAACGGTCAGCCAGTCACCAAGATCCTGGTTGAATCGTGCACTGATATCGCTAAAGAGCTGTACCTGGGCGCTGTCGTTGACCGTTCGAGCCGCCGCATCGTGTTCATGGCTTCCACCGAAGGTGGCGTGGACATCGAGAAGATCGCTCACGATACCCCTGAGAAAATTCTCAAGGCCACCATCGATCCACTGGTTGGCGCACAGCCATTCCAGGGTCGCGAGCTGGCTTTCCAGCTGGGCCTGGAAGGCAAGCAAGTCACTCAGTTCGCCAAGATCTTCGTTGGCCTGGCCAAGCTGTTCCAGGACCACGACCTGGCACTGCTGGAAGTGAACCCGCTGGTGATCAAGGCTGACGGCGACCTGCACTGCCTCGATGCCAAGATCAACATCGACGCCAACGCCATGTACCGTCAGCCTAAGCTGAAGACTTTCCACGATCCGTCCCAGGACGATCCGCGCGAAGCGCACGCTGCCAAGTTCGAACTGAACTACGTGGCCCTGGAAGGTAACATCGGCTGCATGGTCAACGGTGCTGGCCTGGCCATGGGTACCATGGACATCGTCAACCTGCATGGCGGCAAGCCAGCCAACTTCCTCGACGTTGGCGGTGGTGCTACCAAGGAACGCGTAACCGAAGCGTTCAAGATCATCCTGTCCGACACCAATGTCGCCGCAGTACTGGTCAACATCTTCGGCGGCATCGTTCGTTGCGACATGATTGCCGAAGGCATCATCGGCGCCGTGAAAGAAGTTGGCGTGAAAATCCCGGTTGTTGTTCGCCTCGAAGGCAACAACGCTGAGCTGGGCGCTAAAGTACTGGCAGAAAGCGGTTTGAACATCATCGCTGCTACCAGCCTGACCGACGCTGCTCAACAAGTCGTTAAAGCTGCGGAGGGCAAATAATGAGCGTCCTGATCAATAAAGACACCAAGGTTATCTGCCAGGGCATTACCGGTTCGCAAGGTAGTTTCCACACCCAGCAAGCCATCGAATACGGCACCAAGATGGTCGGTGGCGTAACACCGGGCAAAGGCGGCACCGAGCACCTGGGCCTGCCAGTGTTCAACACCGTGAAAGACGCCGTAGCAGCCACTGGCGCCACCGCCAGCGTGATCTACGTTCCGGCTCCTTTCTGCAAGGATTCCATCCTGGAAGCAGCTTTCGGCGGCATCAAGCTGATCGTCTGCATCACCGAAGGCATCCCGACCATCGACATGCTGGAAGCCAAGGTCAAGTGCGACGAGCTGGGTATCACCCTGATCGGCCCTAACTGCCCAGGCGTGATCACTCCAGGCGAATGCAAGATCGGCATCATGCCAGGTCACATTCACTTGCCAGGCAAGGTCGGTATCGTTTCCCGTTCCGGCACCCTGACCTACGAAGCTGTGAAGCAGACCACTGACGCCGGTTTCGGTCAGTCGACTTGCGTCGGCATCGGCGGTGACCCGATCCCAGGCTCCAACTTCATCGACATCCTGAAGCTGTTCCAGGAAGACCCGAAGACCGAAGCGATCGTCATGATCGGTGAGATCGGCGGTTCGGCTGAAGAAGAAGCGGCTGCCTACATCAAGGCAAACGTGACCAAGCCGGTTGTTTCCTACATCGCGGGTGTGACTGCTCCTCCGGGCAAGCGCATGGGCCATGCTGGTGCGATCATCTCTGGCGGCAAAGGCACTGCAGACGAGAAATTCGCTGCGCTGCAAGACGCAGGCGTAAAAACCGTGCGTTCGCTGGCAGACATCGGCAAGGCCCTGGCCGAGCTGACTGGCTGGGAAATGAAGAAGTAAGCTTCGGCTGACCTTTTCGTTCCAGCAACAAAGGCCACCTTCGGGTGGCCTTTGTCGTTTCTGGCCTTGGGGATTCGTTGATCTGCCTTCTGTGGCGAGGGAGCTTGCTCCCTCACCACGGGGCCGTGGGTATCTGCCAAGCGGGGCGAGCCGAAGAATAGATACGTAAATGCGACACGCGAACGTCGCGTATCGGATAGTTCGCCCCTTAACAGTGCGTTTGTCGGCCAAATTCGTTAGGCTAGCAGCCATTTTTGCGGTCGCCGCCCACAAGGAAGCGATCTGCTAAACGGGCCGGTCCCATACGGATCGGCAGCATTTCCCTCACCCATAAGGGAAATCCCTCTCTAAATTCCGATTCAGTAGTGTGGTTTCCTTAATGAAAGTGTTGAAAGGCCAGGACATCCTGGCGCTTGGTTTCATGACATTTGCGCTGTTCGTCGGCGCCGGCAACATCATCTTTCCGCCTATCGTCGGTTTGCAGTCCGGGCCTCATGTCTGGATGGCGGCGCTGGGCTTCCTGATCACGGCGGTCGGTCTGCCGGTCATCACGGTCGTGGCACTGGCCAAGGTCGGTGGTGCGATGGATGCCCTGAGCAGCCCCATCGGCAAGGTCGCCGGTGGTGTGCTGGCGGCGGTCTGCTACCTGGCCGTCGGCCCGCTGTTCGCCACGCCGCGTACCGCCACCGTCTCGTTCGAAGTCGGCCTGGCGCCGCTGACCGGTGAAAGCCCGCTGGCGTTGTTGGCCTACAGCGCGGTGTATTTCCTGCTGGTGTTCTTCATCTCGCTCTATCCGGGCCGCTTGCTGGACACCGTCGGACGCTTTCTCGCGCCACTGAAGATCATCGCCCTGGCCGTACTGGGTATCGCCGCGTTTGCCCTGCCAGCCGGCGATATTGGCGTGGCGACTCCCGAATACGTCGCCGCGCCGTTTTCCCAAGGGTTTATCAACGGCTACCTGACCATGGATACCCTGGGCGCCCTGGTGTTCGGCATCGTCATCGTCAACGCGATCCGTTCCCGTGGCGTCGAGTCGCCCGCCCTGATCACTCGCTACGCCATCATCGCCGGGCTGATCGCCGGCGTGGGCCTGGCGCTGGTCTACGTCAGCCTGTTCCGCCTGGGGTCGGGCAGTCATGAAGTGGCTGTCGGCGCGACCAACGGCGCCGCTGTGCTGCATGCCTACGTGCAACACACGTTCGGCAACCTGGGCAGCGGCTTTCTTGCCGTGCTGATTTCCCTGGCGTGCCTGGTGACTGCGGTTGGCCTGACCTGCGCCTGCGCCGAGTACTTCAGCCGCGTCTTGCCCCTGTCCTACAAGACATTGGTGGTGATCCTGGCGGCGTTTTCGCTGCTGGTGTCCAATCTGGGCCTGACCAAGCTGATCGCCTTCTCGATTCCGGTCCTGACCGCGATCTATCCACCCTGCATCGCCTTGGTGGCACTGAGCTTCTGCAAGGATTTCTGGAACGAGCAAGGGCGCATCGTAGGGCCGGTGATGCTGGTGTCGTTCCTGTTTGGCCTGATCGATGCCCTCAAGGGCGCCGGGTTGGCGGACTGGATGCCGGCGCAGCTGGCTCACCTGCCGCTCAGCGAGCAAGGCCTGGCTTGGCTGGTGCCTTCGGTGATGACGCTGGCAGTCGCGGTGGTGTGTGATCGCCTGCTGGGCAAGCGCAGCGAAGCCTTGGCGTAAATAACCGAGAGGGAGTCCTCGCTGGAAATGGAAATGCCCCGTATCAATCGATGCGGGGCATTTTTTTGGTGCAGTGTCTTTTTCCGTGGACTAACGTCGAAGCAATGTCTTGAAAGTTGCGAAAATCTCTGTGGGAGCGGGCTTGCTCGCGAATGCGATCTGTCTGTCAGCCATGTATTGATTGACCCACCGCTTTCGCGAGCAAGCCCGCTCCCACAGGGTTCACCGCGACTATTGCTCCAGCTCTTGTTTTCGTCACACAGGAAATCGAATGTCATTCATCCAAGCCAATCTGATTCACTTGCTTGCCGCCGCCTGGTTCATCATCTGCTGGGGCGGCTATACCCGTTACGCCACCTGGAAAGCCCGCGATACAGCGTGCCTGGCCAGCGTGATGCACTTGTACCGCGAAGACTGGATGCGGCGCATGCTGTTGCGTGAAAACCGCATCGCCGATGCCAGCGTGATCGGTAACCTGGAGCGCAACGCGTCGTTCTTTGCCTCCAGCACGCTGATTATCCTGGCAGGGATCCTGACCGTGCTTGGCGCGTCTGACCGTGCGGTGTCGCTGCTGGCGGACCTGCCGATGGTGCAGCAAGCGTCCCAGGGCATGGCGGAGGTTAAATTGCTGTGCTTGGCCCTGGTGTTTGTGTACGCATTCTTCACCTTCAGTTGGTGCATGCGCCAATACAACTTCGCCGCAGTGCTGGTGGGTTCGGCGCCGATGATTGGCGAACGCCATGTGTCCGAGCAGGAGCGCAAGGCTTTTGCACTCAGGGCGGCGCGGGTGATTTCCATGGCGGCCAACCAGTTCAACTTCGGGCTGCGCTCGTATTATTTCGGCATGACCATGTTGGCGTGGTTCGTCAGCCCCTGGTTGTTCATGTTGATGAGTGCTGGCGTGGTGTTTGTGCTGTATCAGCGCGAGTTCCATTCCGATGTACTGGACGTGATGGTCTATACCCCAACGGAAGCGCCTGTGACTGAAGTCGGTAAGGAAGCGGTCTGACAGACAATTCCTTGAATGACAGGCGAAAGAAAACCCGCACCAGGCGGGTTTTCTTTTGCCGCTAAAACCGGATCAGTTGGTTTTAGGCGCGGTAGCAGGAGCTTGTTCCTGCGTGGCGGCTTTGTTCGATTCGGCCTGATCTTTGGCGGCTTCGGCGTTTTCTTTCGCCGCGTCGTTCACTTTATCCTGTGCTTTGCTCATGTCTTGCTGAGCTTGTTCAGCATGTTGGTTGGCATCTTGAGCTTTGTCCTCGGATTTTTTATCGCAGGCAGCGAGACCGAGGGAGGCGGTCAACATCAAGGCAATAGCTAAAGTCTTACGCATGGGGTGTTTCTCCTTATGGAAATAACTACTGGCCGTTTGAGCGCAGCCCCCAAGATTAAGTTCCTGCTTTGTCATAGATATATAACTTTCCAATCGGATGGAACTTTACAGGTGGCGCCTGCTATCAGGCCCTGTCCTTTACCGGAGCGGTTAACAAATGGTCGAAGACCCTGTTTTTGAGCGCGCGACACGCTTTTTATCGGCGCTCAGGCATTGCCAAGTACTGGGCTTGAAGCTGCACAGCGCCAATCGTGAAGGCTTGACGGTCATTTTGCCCTTCAGTCCCCGCATCGTTGGCAACCCACTCACCGGTATTATCCATGGTGGCGCGCTGACGTCATTGATGGACACGGCCTGCGGGATGTCGACCTTGTGCGTTCTCCCGCAATTCGAGGTCTGCCCGACCCTGGACCTGCGCATCGACTACATGCACGCCGCCGAGCCTCATAAGGATGTCTACGGCTTCGCCCAATGCTATCGGGTCACCCCGGACGTGATCTTCACCCGTGGTTTTGCCTATCAAGACGACCCCGAGCAGCCCATCGCCCATGTGGTGGGTACGTTCATGCGCCTCGGCCAGCACGCCCGGGGCATAAGCAAGAGCGGCCCGATGGCTGCCGTGGACCGGCCATGACCGACATCACCCAGGAACAACTGCGCCAGGCTTGCGCGCAGGGCGACTACGCGCGGCTACTGGCCTCGATCCCCTATGCGCAACTTATCGGCGTCGAGTGCACGCGCCAGGACGATACGCTGGTGTTCCGCTTGCCGGCCAACAAGGACAACATTGGTAACCCTTTGTTGCCTGCCATCCATGGCGGGGTCATCGCCGGTTTCATGGAATTGGCCGCTGCCGTCCATTTGCTGATCGCCACTGGCGCCCCGGGCGTGCCGAAAATCATCGACTTTTCGCTGGATTACCTGCGCACCGGGCAGTTTCGCGACACTTACGCCAAATGCCAGGTCTGGCGCCAAGGGCGGCGGGTGGCCAACGTCGCGATCACCGCCTGGCAAGACGTTGAGGCCGAACCCATCGCCACCGCCCGGGCACATTTCAAAATCCAGGAGCCCACAAAAACCGATCGCCCTTGAAATCATCCCCATTGCCCCCACCTTGAGGACATCCCGCCGCCAATCTCTGCGAGGCGGACACCACCATCCACTTGGAGTTTGATGACCATGAGCGTGGAAACTCAAAAGGAAACCCTGGGCTTCCAGACCGAGGTGAAGCAACTGCTGCACCTGATGATTCACTCGCTGTATTCAAATAAGGAAATTTTCCTTCGCGAGTTGATTTCGAACGCCTCCGACGCCGTCGACAAATTACGTTTCGAAGCCCTTTCCAAGCCTGAATTGCTGGAAGGTGGCGCTGAGCTGAAGATCCGAGTGAGCTTCGACAAGGACGCGAAAACCGTCACCCTCGAAGACAACGGCATCGGCATGAGCCGCGAAGAAGTGATCACGCACTTGGGCACCATCGCCAAGTCCGGCACTGCCGACTTCATGAAGAACCTGTCTGGCGATCAGAAGAAGGATTCCCACCTGATCGGCCAGTTCGGCGTTGGTTTCTATTCTGCGTTCATCGTCGCCGACCAAGTCGAAGTGTTCAGCCGCCGTGCCGGCCTCGCTGCGAGCGAAGGCGTGCACTGGTCGTCCAAGGGCGAGGGCGAGTTCGAAGTTGCCACCGTCGACAAGGCTGATCGCGGTACTCGCATCGTGCTGCACCTCAAATCCGGTGAAGACGAGTTCGCCGATGGCTGGCGCCTGCGCAACATCATCAAGAAGTATTCCGACCACATCGCGCTGCCGATCGAGCTGCCGAAGGAAGTCACCGCTGCCGAAGGCGAAGAAAAGCCCGAAGTGGAGTGGGAAACCGTCAACCGCGCCAGTGCCCTGTGGACCCGTCCACGCACCGAGGTGAAGGATGAGGAATACCAAGAGTTCTACAAGCACATCGCCCATGACTTCGAAAACCCGCTGAGCTGGAGCCATAACAAGGTCGAAGGCAAGCTGGAATACAACTCGCTGCTGTACGTGCCGGCCCGCGCGCCGTTCGATCTGTACCAGCGCGAAGCACCGCGTGGCCTCAAACTCTACGTACAGCGCGTATTCGTGATGGACCAGGCCGAGTCGTTCCTGCCGCTGTACCTGCGCTTCATCAAGGGTGTGGTGGACTCCAACGACCTGTCGCTGAACGTATCGCGGGAAATCCTGCAGAAAGATCCGATCATCGACTCCATGAAGTCGGCGCTGACCAAGCGTGTATTGGACATGCTGGAGAAACTGGCGAAGAACGAGCCAGAGCAGTACAAGGGCTTCTGGAAGAACTTCGGCCAAGTGATGAAAGAAGGCCCGGCCGAAGATTTCGCCAACAAAGAGAAGATCGCCGGCCTGCTGCGCTTTGCCTCGACCCAGGGTGACGATGGCGAGCAGATCGTAAGCCTGGCCGATTACCTGGCCCGCGCCAAGGAAGGCCAGGACAAGATCTACTACCTGACCGGCGAAACTTATGCACAGGTCAAGAACAGCCCGCACCTGGAAGTCTTCCGCAAGAAAGGCATCGAAGTGCTGCTGCTGACCGACCGCATCGACGAATGGCTGATGAGCTATCTCAACGAATTCGACGGCAAGAGTTTTGTCGACGTTGCGCGCGGTGACCTGGACCTCGGCAACCTGGATTCGGAAGAAGACAAGAAAGCTGCCGAAGAAGTCGCCAAGAGCAAGGAAGGCTTGGTCGAACGGATCAAGACTGCCCTGGGCGACGCCGTCAGCGAAGTGCGGGTTTCTCACCGCCTGACCGACTCTCCAGCGATCCTGGCCATCGGCGAACAGGACCTCGGCCTGCAAATGCGCCAGATCCTCGAAGCCAGCGGCCAGAAAGTGCCGGACTCCAAGCCGATCTTCGAATTCAACCCGGCCCACCCGCTGGTGGAGAAGCTCGACAACGAACAGAGCGAAGAGCGTTTCGGCGACCTCTCGCACATCCTGTTCGACCAGGCAGCTCTGGCGGCCGGCGACAGCCTGAAGGACCCGGCGGCGTATGTGCGCCGCCTGAACAAGCTGCTGGTTGAACTGTCAGCTTAATCAAGTGCAGGAAAAACCCGCTTCGGCGGGTTTTTTCATTTCTGATATTCAGTTAAAGAGGAGTCCGTCATGAGTCAGGTTACGGTTCGTTCGCTGGTCTATCAGATCGAAGGTCAAGACTATGAGGGCCGCCTGGCCTTCGACGTCAATCAGCAGGGCCCGCGCCCGGGTTTGCTGATGGCACCGAATTGGATGGGCGTTGGTGCGGGTGCCGAGGAGATCGCCAGATCGGTGGCCGCCAATGGCTACGTGGTGTTGATTGCCGATCTTTACGGCCAGAAGGTGCGCCCGGGCAACGCCGACGAAGCGGGCGCGGCGATGATGCCTCTCAAGAGCGACCGGGATCTGTTGCGCAGGCGCATGCAGGCGGCGTTCGAGCAATTGCAAAGCCAGGGCGACGCGCAGGTCGACACGTCGAAACTCGCCACGTTCGGTTTCTGCTTCGGTGGTTGCTGCGCCCTGGAGCTGGCCCGTACTGGCGCACCGCTGAAAGCGACCATTTCATTTCACGGCACGCTGGATACTCCGAACCCAGCAGATGCGCAGAACATCCAGGGTTCGGTGCTGGTGATGCACGGTGCCTCGGATCCGCTGGTGCCGAAGGAGCAACTGCCGGCCTTCGTAGACGAAATGAACGCTGCCGGGGTGGATTGGCAACTGCTGAGCTACGGCGGAGCGGTGCACTCGTTCACCGACCCGCAGGCCAATGTGCCGGGCAAGATGATGTACAACGCCAAGGTCGCCGGGCGGGCGTTCAGGTCGATGCATAACTTGCTGGATGAAGTGTTCAAGGGCTGAGGTCGGGCCTGGCGCTGAGTATTGTTGGTGTCAGAGCTGGCCCCTTCGCGAGCAAGCCCGCTCCCACAGTGGATCTGCAATGCCCACAATATTGTGAGCAACTCGGTCCTTGTGGGAGCGGGCTTGCTCGCGAAGGGGCCCAGCCAGGCACCGCTGAAATCAGGGCAGCTCGATCCGCTCGCTTTCCCCCGGCACGGTCGGCCAGTCGCCAGCCGCCCAGCGCTGGCGCGCCTCATCGATCCGGGCCGGGTCGCTGGAGACGAAGTTCCAGTTCATCCGCCGCGGACCATCCAGCGGTGCGCCGCCGAACAGCACGGCATGGCAATCACTCTCGGCAAACAGCGTCATTTCCTCCCCGACCGGCAATATCACCAACGAGTGAGGCTCAACCGGCTCGCCGTCCAGCAACGCCTCGCCGCTCAACACATACAACGCCCGCTCTGCATGCTCGGTGGGAATCAGCAATGTCGTTGCGGTCTGCAGGTTCAGTTCGGCGTACAGCGTAGGAGACAGCACCGGCACCGGCGATTCCAGGCAAAAGCCTGACCCGGCGATCATACGGATGCTGACCCCCAGATTATCGCTGACGGGCAGGCTCTGTGCCGGATGATGGCTGTAGTGCCCTGGCCCCTGTTCGTGGGACTTGGGCGAGGCCAGCCAGATTTGCAACCCGTGCATGACGAAACCGCTTTGCAGCAGTGCTTCGGGCGTGCGCTCGACATGGGCGATGGCGCTGCCGGCGGTCATCCAGCTGACATCCCCAGCCTCCACCACCTGATCGGAGCCCAGGCTGTCCTTGTGCTGGAGTGTTCCCTCGAACAGGTAGGTGAGGGTGGACAGGCCGATATGGGGATGCTGGCGGATGTTCATGCCTTTGCCGGCCGGGTAGGCCGTTTGCAGCATGTGGTCGAAAAATACGAAAGGTCCGACGCTGCGACACTTGGCGGATGGCAATGGGCGAAGAATCGGCTGGCCTTCGACATCTTCAGCGCGGGGACGAACAGTCAGGAGGGTGGTCATGGTGTCTTCCAGGGCGAACAACGGTTGCGCCAAGCATACCCCGTCGCTCCCGGCCACAGCACGCATGCCTTGAACCCGTGCGGGACGGTTGGGGTCTATGCTGCTCATGACACTCTGGAGTGTGCCCGTGCCCACGACCCGCTTGATCTTCGCTTGCCTGATGGCTGTTTCCAGTTTTTGCGCCATGGCCCGCGAATATGCCTACAGCGATGCTCACTTGCATTACGTCGATTTCTTTCAGGAAACCGCCGGGATGCCCAAGCTGCTCCAGGCGATGGCGGACAATCGTATTGAGCATGTGATGATTTCCGGCATTCCGGTGGCCAAGAAATGGCATGAGGACGAACCCAAGCGTCCTCGCTATTACGCCGGCGACGATGCGGACGCCTATTGGTACAGCGCCACTGACGTGATCGTGGCCGCTGCAGTGGGCAAATTGACCCCCGAACAACGCCAGCGTTTTCATCCTTTCCTGTCAGGGTTCAATCCCAACGACAAGAACTCCGACGCGCATATCCAGCGCATGCTCGATCTGTATCCGGGGCTGTGGCAGGGCATCGGCGAAGTATTCACGCGCCATGACGACCTGACCGCGTTGACCTCGGGCGACACTGCACGCGCCAACAACGAAGCCATGACGCGGATCTATCACCTGGCGGCGGAAAATGACCTGCCGGTAATGCTGCATTCCAACATCACGTCCAAGCGTGAGAAAAATCCGCTGTACCTGGCGGAAATTGAAGAGCCGTTACGTAATCATCCGCACACGCGCTTCATCTGGGCGCATGCCGGCACCAGCATGGAAATCCATCGTCACCAGACCCAATTGGATTTCCTATTGCCGACCCTGACCCGAATGCTTGAATCCTACCCCAACCTCTACATCGACCTGTCCTGGA
This sequence comes from Pseudomonas sp. Q12-87, assembly GCF_001269755.1. NCBI lineage: Bacteria > Pseudomonadati > Pseudomonadota > Gammaproteobacteria > Pseudomonadales > Pseudomonadaceae > Pseudomonas > Pseudomonas sp. Q12-87. The sequence goes on from NZ_LHVI01000011.1 coordinate 95,571, forward strand.
GCCTGCTCACGCCCTACTTGCTGGACGAGGCGGGCAAGCCTCGGCAGGCGTGGGTAAAGCTCGTGGAGCGCTTCCCGGAGCGCTTCATGGTGGGATCAGACGTGGTAGGGCGTTTCAACAAGCTCGGTAAGCAACTGCACAGCTTCGATCCGTTCCTGGATGCCTTGCCTGAAGATGTCGCGAAGAAGGTGGCGCGGGATAACTTTTTGGCGGTGTTGCCTCGCTCAGTAGCCCGCTAAACGGCTGTTGTGGCGAGGGAGCTTGCTCCCGCTGGGCTGCGTAGCGGCCCCGCTGCGCAGTCGAGCGGGAGCAAGCTCCCTCGCCACGGATTATCGGTGTGCACGTTTGTCATCAGCCTGTCACCCCCGCGTCATACCCTCGCGCTCATCTCAATCAAGGAGCGCACTATGCACCTCACCCGTTCAAGCGCACTGGTCGCGCTGTTGTTGACCTGTGGCCTGGCCCAGGCAGAAGTCCGTGTCGAAGGTCCGGTGGAGTATGGCGTTTTCGAAGGGACGCAAGCCGAGCTGCAGTCGGGGGAGCGGGTCCTGCGGCGCAGTAACCAACCGATCCGCCAGACCGAAAGCGTGCCGGCGAAGCTGGGCACCAAGTTCGGCATGCGTTATCAACTGGCGGGCAAGGTCGCCGATGACCAGCCGTTGACTCTGTTGTACTTCACGCCGGGCATCCGCACCCCCGATGGCGTGCGCCACGATAAATTCGAGATCATCCAGAAACTGGTGCCCGGCGCCCCTCAGGACGTCATGGCCTACGAATTCACCGAAAGCCACGAAGTGGTGCCGGGGGAATGGCGGTTCATGGTGTTCCAGGGTGACCGACTATTGGCGCAACAGCGGTTTGTTGTGCGCTGACACTCATCCCTCACAGCACAACTTGTGGGAGCGGGCTTGCTCGCGAAGGCGTACTGTCAGGCACTATCGATGTGTATGACCCACCGCATTCGCGAGCAAGCCCGCTCCCACAGGAATTGTGCGGTATAAGAAGCAGGCAAAAAAACGCCCCGAATCAGCCGGGGCGTTTTTTTGTGTAGCGACGGGGCTTACTTGCCCTGCCAGCGCTTCAGTACCAGGGTGGCGTTAGTGCCGCCGAAGCCGAAGCTGTTGCTCATCACGGTGTCGATGGTGGCGTTTTCGCGAGTCTTGGTCAGGATCGGCATGTCAGCGACAGCCGGGTCCAGCTCGTCGATGTTGGCGGAGCCAGCCATGAAGTTGCCTTCCATCATCAGCAGGCAGTAGATCGCTTCGTGAACGCCAGCGGCGCCCAGGGAGTGACCCGACAGGCTCTTGGTGGAACTGATGGCCGGGGCCTTGTCGCCGAATACCGCGCGCACGCCTTCCATTTCCTTGGCATCACCGACCGGAGTCGAGGTGCCGTGGGTGTTCAGGTAGTCGATTGGGGTGTCGACGGTGGACATGGCCATCTGCATGCAACGGATGGCACCTTCGCCGCTAGGGGCGACCATGTCGTAGCCGTCGGAAGTGGCGCCGTAGCCGACGATTTCCGCGTAGATCTTCGCGCCACGGGCGAGGGCGTGTTCCAGCTCCTCGACCACGACCATGCCGCCACCGCCGGCGATGACGAAACCGTCACGCTTGGCGTCGTAGGCGCGGGAGGCCTTTTCCGGCGTTTCGTTGTATTGGGTGGACAGGGCGCCCATGGCGTCGAACAGGAACGATTGGCTCCAATGCTCTTCTTCACCGCCACCGGCGAAAACGATGTCCTGCTTGCCCAGCTGGATCTGCTCGACCGCGGTACCGATGCAGTGGGCACTGGTGGCGCAAGCGGAGGAGATCGAGTAGTTGACGCCCTTGATCTGGAACGGCGTGGCCAGGCAAGCCGAAACGGTGCTGCCCATGGTCCGCGTGACACGGTACGGGCCAACACGCTTGACGCCTTTCTCGCGCAGGATGTCCAGCGCTTCCATCTGGTTCAAGGTCGACGCGCCACCCGAACCGGCGATCAGGCCGGTCCGCACATTGGAAACCTGCTCGTCGGTCAGGCCGGAGTCAGCGATGGCATCCTTCATGGCCAGGTAGGCGTAAGCCGCCGCATGGCCAACGAAACGGTAGATCTTGCGATCGATCAATTCTTCGAGGGGAAGGTCAATGGAGCCGGAAACCTGGCTACGCAGACCCATTTCGGCATAGTCCGGATTGAACCGGATGCCCGGGCGACTTGCACGCAGGTTAGCGGAGACGGTCTCTTTGTCATTGCCCAGGCACGAAACGATGCCCAGACCAGTGATAACGACGCGGCGCATGCGGATAACCCTTAGAAGTTGTCAGTGGAGGTGAAAACGCCGACCCGAAGGCCTTCGGCGGTATAGATCTCGCGACCATCGACAGTGACCGAGCCATCGGCGATAGCCAGGTTCAGCTTGCCTTTGAGGACGCGCTTGATATGAATGTTATAGGTGACTTTCTTCGCGGTCGGCAGGACCTGACCAAAGAACTTCACTTCGCCCGAACCCAGGGCGCGACCGCGACCTGGCAGGCCTTGCCAGCCAAGGAAGAAACCGACCAGCTGCCACATGGCATCCAGGCCCAGGCAACCTGGCATCACCGGGTCACCTTCGAAATGGCAAGCGAAAAACCACAGGTCCGGAGTGATATCCAGCTCGGCGACCAATTCACCTTTGCCGTACTTGCCACCCTCTTCGCTGATAAGGGTGATGCGATCCACCATCAGCATGTTCGGGGCGGGCAGTTGCGCGTTACCTGGGCCGAACAGCTCACCGCGACTGCAGCGCAGCAGATCTTCCCGGGTAAAGGCGTTTTGTTTGGTCATGCGAGCTCCTCAATAGTCCCATGCGGCAGGGTGGGGCAAATCTTCCCGGCCGATCGAAGCGTTCATGCCTCGAATCGACAGCCTACTCATAGACTATTGCGTTGTAGTGAAAGTCACAGCGCACGGGAAATGAATGTACACCTGTGCACTGAAAATTTTATTCAAGCCCCGTCGAGGCTTGTTCGGGTGCCTAAGACTGCCGCACTTTCGCCTTTCACGCCAGTCGCAGATGGTCTTGAGACCTGTACTAATTTACCCAGCGCTGCAGAACCTGCTGCAGGTCAACCCTTTTGAACGGCTTGGCCAGGTAATCGTTCATGCCGGCGGCCAGGCAAGCTTCGCGGTCGCCCTGCAAGGCATTGGCGGTCAGGGCGATGATCGGTACCTCGGTGCAGCCAGGCAACTGGCGGATCTGGCGCGTGGCTTCGTAGCCATCGATGATGGGCAACCGGCAGTCCATGAGGATCGCGTCGAAGATCAGGCTTTCGGCGCTGCGTACGGCCTGGGCGCCATCGGTGGCGACGCTGACTGTGAAGCCCAGGCTGCGGAGCATGGCTTCGATCACCGTCTGGTTCACTGGGTTGTCTTCCACCAGCAGCACATTGCGGCCTGCGCCATCGCCGCTGCGGACAGGCTGTCGCGGCGCCAGGGTCGCTGGCGTCTGGCGCGACAAGGCCAGGGGAATTTCCAAAGTAAACACTGAGCCTTGGCCTTCTTCGCTCTGGGCCCGCAACGTGCCGCCCATGCGCTCGGCCAGGGTGCGGGCGATCGGCAGGCCCAGGCCGGTGCCGCCGTAGCGCCGGGAAATCGAGCTGTCGGCCTGCTGGAAGGCGTCGAACATGCGCTCCAGGCTCTCGGCCGGAATGCCAATGCCGCTGTCGCGCACAGTGCAGGTAAACCACAGCAGTTCGTGGTCCAGCGCTTGCCACTGGCATTGCACCGTGACACGGCCTTGCTCGGTGAATTTCAGCGCGTTGCCGATCAGGTTCACCAGGATCTGCCGTATTCGCGTCGGATCGCCCTGGACCTGCAAGGCTTGCATGTCGTCCGGGATCAGCAGGTCCAGGCCGAGCTTGCGCTGGGCGGCGCTGTGCTGGAACGACTGGGCGCAACTGCCCACCAATTCCGCCAGGTTGAACGGGATGTGCTCCAGTTCCAGGGCCGCGCGCTCGATGCGCGAGAAGTCGAGGATGTCGTTGATCACTTTGAGCAGGTGTTCGGTGGATTCCGAAGCCAGCGCGGTGTACTCCTGCTGCTCGTCGGTCATCCGCGTGGTTTCCAGCAGTTGCAGCATGCCCAGCACGCCGTTCATGGGCGTGCGCAATTCATGGCTCATCATCGCCAGGAAATCGGACTTGGCACTGTTGGCCTTCTCCGCTTCTTCCCGGGTCTTGATCAGTTGCGCCATGGCCTGGTGCTGTTCCCGGCTGGCTTGTTCCAGCCCGCCGGCCAGGTTGTTGATGTGCCGCGACAACGCCCCCAGTTCGGCATCGTCGACGATGGGCAGCGGGGTGCTGTAGTCACCTTGCTGGATGGCCTTGACCGCATCGCCGATGTCGCGGATCGGCCGCGACAGATTAGCGGCCAGGCGGCGTGCCACCAGGAACGTGAACAGCAAGGCGAACAGCGCCAGGATCGCCGCCTTGAAGAGGATTTCCTGTTGCCGCTGGCTGAAGGCGTCACTGGACATACCGACAACCACCCGGCCCAGGTAATCCTCTCCCGGCGCTTCGGTCGACCCGCTGTTGCCCTGCAGGAAATCATTGTTCAAGGCAATGCGCTGCAGGCGAACCGGGGCCTGGAATACTTCCACCTGTTGGGAGCGGCTGCGAGTCTGCTCGGGTTGTTCGACGTAAACCAATATCTTGTCGGTGCTGTCCTGAACTTCCAGGAAGCGCACGTGGGGTGTCGCCAAGGTCGCGGTGAGCAGGCTTTCGAGGACCTCGTTGTTACCGGAGATCACCCCGTATTCCGTGGCGGGGGCCAGTTGGTTGGCGATCAGTTGCCCGGTGTGATTGAGCTCCTGGCGCAGGTCCTGGATCCGCACGAAGGTAAAGAAGCTGATCAGCAGCACGGTCAACAGCAAGGCCGGGCCGAGGGCGATGAGCTGGGTGCGGGTATTGATGTCCCAACGGCGACGCAAGGTCATGGGCGGTGTTCTCCTTCGGCCAACGCCGCAGCGACGGATTCGGCGTCAATCGGTTCTATCCCCAGCGAGCGGGAAACCTGCTGGTTGCCCAGGACTTTGAAACGGTCCGGATACAGCGTGCGGGGCCAGGTCGCGGCAGGGCGGTCGAGCAGCTCGTCGAGGATCGCCAGCCAATCGTCCTGGTCGCTGTAGGTGCTGGCCAGGCTACCGGCCTTGACGAACGCGGCGCTGGGCCCGATCAGCGCACGCTGGCGGGCATAGCTGCTGAGCAACAGGTTTTTCACGGTCTTGGGGTTGTACAGATCGGGGTCGTCCAGGCCCAGCAGCACATCGCTCTGACCCAGCAGGTTTTGCAGGGGGCGGCTGTCGTTGGTGTCGTTCCAGCGTTGGGTGACGATCTCCAGGCCCAGCGGCCCGGCTGCGTGCCGAATGTCCTGGAGCAAAAATTCACTGTGCCTGTCATACAGCACGCCGACCCGCCGGACTTGCGGCAGCAGAGCACGAATCAGCCGCAGTTGCCGTGCCACGGGAGGATCGCTCCACAGCAGGCTCAGGTGATCGGGCGTCGCTTCGCCCAGACGGTCCCGGGCCTGTTGACGGCTGATTCGCAATACCAGAGTGGCCGGTCCGCGGACCTCTTGCAGGCGCCAGTCGAGGCTGGGCAGGTCGAGCAGCACCAGGCGCACATTGCCAGGCAGTTTTCCCGGTGCTGGCAGGCCGGACAACGGGGTAAACCGCACCGTGTCTTCGGGGCGCAAGGCTCCGAGGGCCTGGGTGAAAGACTGTACGCCGGGACTGTCCTCGGCGCCGGTCAACAGAATCTCGGCGGACCGGGCCTCGAACGATGCCAGCCAACCGGCCAATACCAGGCATAGCACCCGCGACAGGCGGCCATGAAATGGCGTCATGCGCAGTCGGCACCGGAACATCTAGAAGGACAACTCCGCGCTGAAGTACAGGACGTGTCGGGAGTCGTAGCGGTTGTCGATGAACGTGGTGGGCTGGTTATCGAGGCGCTGCTGCAGGACGCCCGCCAGTTCCAGGTTGGCCTTGCCCAGGGGGATGCGACGGGCAAGGCGGGTGTCGACCCGTTCGAAGCGGTAGCCATTGAGGGCGTCGGCGGCGTAATAGAACACGGCGCTGTTCCAGCCCTGGCCCCAGTCCCGCAGCCAACCGGCCGAGCCACTGTTGCGGGCGGTCAGTTGCTCGTCCAGCGGGTTGCTGGCCTGGGCGTCGACATAGGCATAGGTCAGGCGCAGGCGGTCGGCCGTGGTCAGGCGCCAGTCGAGCTGGGTCTCGGTCCCGGAGAACCGGGACTGGTTGGCGTTGCTGGCTATGTACTGGTTGTTGCGCAGCGGTTCGCTGATCATGCCGGTGATCTCGTCATGGAACAGCTTCACATCGACCGTCAGGCCCAGGTCCGCAAAGTAACCGTTATAACCCAATTCCCGCGAGCGCATGTGTTCCTGCTCCAGGTTTCCCGGGCCGCGGGTCTGGACGAAATAACGGGCGCTGCGCTGGCCGAAGGCGGCGGGCTGCAGATTGGTGACCTGATAGCTCCAGTTGACGTTGTTTTCGAACATGTCCGGCGAACGCACGGCTTCGGAGTACACCGCCCGTAGCCCATGCCGCGGAGTGATCAGGTAGTTGACCGCCACCCGGGGTGTCAGCGAACTGCCGGTCAGGCGCGTGTCCTCGAACATCGCGCCGCCCTGTAACAGCCAGTGTTCGCTGGCCCGCCATTCGAGCTGGCCGAACAGCCGCCAGGTGGAGTCGTCCAGCGTGCCATTGAAGTACGTCTCGGAGTCGGCCCGGTCGTAGCGATAGTTGGCCCCGGTGACCAGGCGCAGGCTGTCGGACAGGCTCAGGGTGTCCTGGATTTCCAGGTCGTAGCGTGATTCGCGGGCGCTCTGGTCGATGTCGCCGCACAAGGTCTGCGAGGCGCCGTTGCGCCATTGGTCGAGCACCTGATTGGCGAGTGCCTGCTCCTGTGGCGTGCCGGCCGGTGCGCCGGTGCCGGTGAAACGGGTGATATTGCGCGCCAGCTTCTCGGCATAGTTGGGGTTGAGCTGCCACAGGTCGGTCAATTGCGGGCTGAAGGACACTTCGGCGTCGCAGGCACGCCAGGTCTGCTGGCGATCCCAGTGCTGGACCGAGCCTTGTACATAAAGGCTGTGGTCAGGATTCAGGTCCAGGTTCCAACGCAGCGAACCAGCGTAATCCTTGGCGATGACATCGGAGTTATCCCCAGCGGCGGTAATGCCGGCAAACACCGGGCGGTAGGTATAGGGCCGCTGGTTGGTCCCATCCTTGGCATTCAATTGCCAATCGATGCTTTGCTGCTCGTCCAGGGTCTGGCTGACCGACAGATTGAAGCGGTTCAGGCGCCGACTGTCGCGGTAGTCGGCACCGTTGCGGTCACTGTCAAAGCCATCATCTTCCTGCCCGGACAGCGAAAGCCGCAGGTCGCCACCGTCCCAGCCGGTGCCTTGGCTGGCGTACCAGTCGCTGATGCCACGCTGGCCCCGGGTGATTTTCAATCGGGTGCCGTGGCTGTCGGCGGGGGCGCGGGTGATGATGTTGACCACCGCCATCAGCGCGTTGGCGCCGTAGCTGACCGTGTTGGGGCCACGGAAGACTTCGATGCGGTCGATGTCCTCCATGGCCACCGGAATATCGCTCCAGTCCACCGTGGCCAGGCCGGCGCGGTACACCGAGCGGCCATCGATCAACACCTGCATGCGTCGCGCTTCGCTGGCGTTGGTGCCGTGGTAGTTCACGGCCGCCTGGTTGCCGCTGATATTGCCGACCATCATGCCCGGCACCAGGCGCAGCAATTCGCTGATGTCCCGCGCGCCGCTGGCCTTGATCAACTCGCTGTCCAGCACCGTCATGCTGCCTGGCACCGCCGCTGGCGATTGCTTCAGGCGCGTCGCCGTCAGCACTTGGGGCAGGGGTTGGCTGTCCACGAACAGGTCGTCGCCCAGCACTGGCGGGCTGATGACCAGCGCCAGTAGCAATGACGAACCTGAACGGGAAGGGCCAAGAAACACGGCACAGCCTTTGATAACGAAAGAATGGCCGGCATGTTAACTGAGCTGAACGACTTTTCCATTCACGTTGACAGCATTTTCCTAGGAATTGATGGTCAGCTTCCTACAGCGAGCGGTAATTGTTGCCGGGGCTGGTCGCGATCCGGCCGCTCCGTATAATGCCCCGCATTGCCACTTGGTATGGATGAACGGATTGCATATGACTGAACAGCGCTCGATTGCGGTCCTGGGAGGCGGGAGTTTCGGTACAGCCGTGGCTAACCTGCTGGCCGAGAATGGTCACCCGGTGCGCCAATGGATGCGTGACCCCGAGCAGGCCGAGGCCATCCGGGTCAATCGCGAGAACCCGCGTTACCTCAAAGGCATCAAGATCCGCCCGGAAGTGGAGCCGGTCACCGACTTGCAGGCAACACTGCAGGACTGCGATCTGTTTTTCGTCGCCTTGCCGTCCAGTGCCTTGCGCGCGGTCCTGGCCCCTCATGCCGATCGCTTGAGCGGCAAGTTGCTGGTGAGCCTGACCAAGGGCATCGAGGCGCAGACGTTCAAGCTGATGAGCGAGATCCTGGAGGAAATCGCGCCCAAGGCTCGCATCGGTGTGATTTCCGGCCCGAACCTGGCGCGGGAAATCGCCGAGCACGCCTTGACCGCCACTGTGGTCGCCAGTGAAGACGAAGAACTCTGCCAACGGGTCCAGGCCGCGCTCCATGGCCGCACCTTCCGGGTCTATGCCAGTGCCGATCGTTTCGGCGTGGAGCTGGGCGGGGCGCTGAAAAATGTCTATGCGATCATCGCCGGCATGGCGGTTGCGCTGGGCATGGGGGAGAACACCAAGAGCATGCTGATCACCCGGGCGCTGGCGGAAATGACCCGTTTTGCCGTCAACCAGGGCGCCAACCCGATGACTTTCCTGGGCTTGGCTGGGGTCGGGGACCTGATCGTCACCTGTTCCTCGCCCAAGAGCCGCAACTACCAGGTCGGGTTCGCCCTCGGCCAGGGCCTGAGCCTTGACGAGGCCGTGTCGCGCCTGGGCGAAGTGGCGGAAGGGGTGAACACCCTCAAGGTGCTCAAGGCCAAGTCCCAGGAAACCGGGGTCTATATGCCGCTGGTCGCCGGCCTGCATGCGATCCTCTTCGAAGGGCGCACGCTGGAACAGGTGATCGAACTGTTGATGCGCGCGGAGCCGAAGACCGACGTCGATTTCATTTCCACCAGCGGCTTCAACTGAGCCGCGATTGATCGCAAGCAGGAGCGAACCATGAACGATCCGAAAGGGCAGCCCCAATACGAATCCATCCTGCTGCGTGTGCTGTGGATGGTGATTTATCTGCTGGTCTGGCAGGTGGCGCAGTTCATCCTCGGCGCCGTGGTGCTGGTGCAACTGATCTATCGGCTGATCTACGGCGCGCCGAGCGCCAGCCTGATGAATTTCGGCGACAGCCTGAGCCAGTTCCTGGCGCAGATCGGTCGTTTTGGCACCTTCCACAGCGACCAGAAGCCTTGGCCATTCGCCGACTGGCCGACCCCGCGCACACCGGAGGGCGAAGCGCCTCACGCAGTAGCACCTGCTGCGCATCCCGTTCGGGATGAAGAGCCGAAGCTATGAAACTCTGGGTATTGCGTCACGGTGAAGCCGAGCCTTACGGCGCCCGTCCCGATCCCGAACGGGCCCTGACCGCCCACGGGCGCGAAGAAGTGTTGCGCAGTGCCGCGCACTTGATTGGCCAGCCTCTGACTGCCATTTACGCCAGCCCCTACCTGCGGGCGCAGCAGACTGCACACCTGGTGCGCGAAGCGCTGGGGTTCGAGCCGGCGTTACAAACGGTCGATTGGCTCACACCAGAAACCCGACCGCAAAAAGTCCTCGAACAGCTGGAGGATGAGGGCGACGTGCTGCTGGTCAGCCACAATCCCCTGGTGGGCACCTTGCTGGGCTTTGTGCAACACGGTCATTTGCAACAACCTGAGCAAGTGCACACTGCTGGCCTCGCCGAGCTGGAAGGCGACCTGCCGCTGGCGGGGGCAATGCAGCTCAAGGCTATCAGGCACCCTTGAAGGGTGGCCGCTGAATAACAATCAAAAGGGAACACAACGATGAGTCTGTGGCGCACCACCCCCAACATCGAGCAACTGAACGCGGCGGGCAAGAACACTATCAGCGAAGTGCTGGATATTCGTTTCGAATCTTTCGACGATGAGTCCCTGACTGCCAGCATGGTGGTTGATCACCGTACCCACCAACCGTTCGGCCTGCTGCATGGTGGGGCGTCGGTGGTGCTGGCCGAAACCGTCGGGTCGATGGCCGCCTATCTCTGTGTGGATACCAGCAGATTCTATTGCGTGGGCCTGGAAATCAATGCGAACCATCTGCGTGGCGTACGCAGCGGCCGGGTGACGGCCACGGCGCGGGTCGTTCACCTGGGCCGCACGACCCAGGTCTGGGACATCCGCCTGACCAACGACGACGGCAAGGTCAATTGCGTATCGCGCCTGACCATGGCCGTGGTGCCCTTGGGTGAGCAGCCGCCGGCGCGTTGAAAGCCGATTTGCGCCTGGCCGGCTGTTGTGGCGAGGGAGCTTGCTCCCGCTGGGTCGCGAAGCGGCCCCAAACCCACCGGCTCGATCAGCCTGGCGCACCGAGTTGCCCGATCTTGGGCCTGCTGCGCAGGCCAGCGGGAGCAAGCTCCCTCGCCACGGGTGTTCGAACACAAAATCCCGGGGTGAGCGGGGCGCAGCCCCATAGCCCAAGCCCGACTGTCATCATTCCTGGCAGTTACGGTCATTGCCGCGCCGCCGGGCAGTGCGCAGAATCGAGCCCAGTTACCCCAATGGATCGGCCGTCATGTCGCAACAGGTATTTTTCGCTCACGCCAATGGCTTCCCCTCGGCCACCTACGGCAAGCTGTTCGCCGCGCTGGCGCCGCAGTACGCGGTCGCGCACCTGGAGTTGCACGGTCACGACCCGCGTTTTCCGGTGGACGATAACTGGAACAATTTGGTGGACGAGCTCATCCATCACCTGGAACAGCAGCCGGAACCGGTGTGGGGCGTCGGCCACTCCCTGGGCGGTGTGCTCCATCTGCACGCGGCGTTGCGTTGCCCGCAGTTGTACCGGGGCGTGGTCATGCTCGACTCGCCGGTGCTGACCCGGGCCGACCGATGGGTGATCCTGGCCGCCAAGCGCCTGGGGTTCATCGATCGCCTCACCCCGGCCGGTCGAACGCTGGGACGGCGCGAAGAGTTTGCCGACCTGGCGTCGGCCCGGCAGTACTTCGCCGGCAAGACCCTGTTTCGCGGCTTTGACCCGGAATGCTTTGACGCCTACCTGCAACATGGTCTGCAGCAAGTCGGCGACCGCTTGCGGCTGCGTTTCGACCCGGCCACGGAAATCAGTATTTACCGTGGCGTGCCGCACACCAGCCCTGGCCGCGCCCGCAAGCTCCAGGTGCCCCTGGCGGTGGTGCGTGGCCGGCAGAGCCGCGTGGTGATGCGCCATCACACCCGTTCGGTAGGGCGCATGCCCCATGGCGAATCCTTGAGCATGCCGGGCGGCCACATGTTTCCCCTCGAACGTCCGCAAGACACGGCCAACCTGCTCAAGGACCTGTTCCAGCGCTGGGAAGAGCGCAGCGCATGAGCGTGGTCGAGGAAGTCCGCCTGAGCCTGCCTCACATCGAGTTGGCAGCCCACCTGTTCGGCCCGGAAGATGGGCGGCCGGTGATCGCCTTGCATGGTTGGCTGGACAACGCCAACAGCTTCGCCCGGCTGGCCCCTCGGCTGGAGGGGCTGCGGGTGATCGCCCTGGACATGGCCGGGCATGGGCATTCCGGGCATCGGCCGCCCGGTGCCGGCTATGCCCTGTGGGACTATGCCCATGATGTGTTGCAGGTTGCCGACCAACTGGGCCTGAAGCGTTTCGCCCTGTTGGGCCATTCCATGGGCGCCATCGTCTCGCTGGTGCTGGCCGGTTCCTTGCCGGAACGGGTGACGCACCTGGGCTTGATCGATGGAGTGATTCCTCCTACAGCCAAAGGCGATAACGCCGCCGAACGCATGGGCATGGCCCTGCAAGCGCAGTTGGATCTGCAACATAAACGCAAACCGGTCTATAAAACCCTCGACCGGGCCATCGAAGCGCGTATGAAAGGATTGGTGGCGGTCAGTCGCGAGGCCGCCGAGCTGCTGGCCCAGCGCGGCCTGATGCCGGTGCCCGGCGGCTACACCTGGCGCACCGACAACCGCCTGACCTTGCCGTCGCCCCTGCGCCTGACCGATGAGCAGGCCATGGCGTTCGTGGCGCGGGTCGGTTGCCCTGCGCACCTGGTGGTGGCGGCTGACGGCATGCTTGCCAAGCACCCCGAGCTGCTGGAGCGTCTACCCTTCAGTCATGAACAGTTGCCCGGCGGCCATCATTTGCACCTGAACGACGAATTCGGTGCCACGCTTGTAGCAGACTGTTTCAATCGGTTCTTCGCCGTTTCTTGACTTGCGCCGGGCAACTGTCGAGGCTGGGCGGGTTGAAAGGGAGACAACCATGACAGACCTCTGTTTAGCAGCCTCGCGGTGCCTCGAAGACGCCCGTTCCTTCCAAGCGTCCCAGGCCAAGCCGATCCAATGAAATTATTCGTTCACTCACTCATCCTGCTGGCGCTGGCATGCTTCGGCCCGGTGTCGTTCGCCGCCGATGTGCCCGGCAGCCAGGACCTGGCGCGCGTGCCCCGCATGCCCGACGCGCAGATCGTCGACTATAGGCAAACCAGTGACCTGGAGCGCATCTATCCCATGGGCTCGATCCGCAAGATCAGCGGCCAGCTGCGCTTCGACGGCCAGGTGGACGCCCGCGGCAACCTCACCTCGGTCACCTATGAGCTGCCCCCGGAGCACGCCGCTACCGAGGCCTTCACCACGGCCCGCGAAGCCTTGCAGAAGCAAGGTGCCGAGCTGCTGTTCTGGTGCCAGGCCCGTGACTGCGGCGAAAGCAGCCTGTGGGCCAACGACGTATTCGGCAATGCCAAGCTCTACGGCGCCGATAACGGCCAGGCCTACCTGCTGCTGCGCCTGGCGCCGCCGGCGGACAACACGCTGATCGCGCTGTACGGCATCACCCGCGGCAATCGCAAGGCCTACCTGCATGTCGAACAGTTCGAGGCGGGCGCACCGCTCGGGGACTTGTTGCCGACTTCGGCAACCTTGTTGCGCCAGCTCAAGGACACCGGGGCCCTGGACTTGCCGCGCCTTGTTGCAGAGCCGGACGATACCTGGCTGCGCCTGTTGTCCCGGGCGCTGAACCTGGATACGGGCCTGCGGGTCAGTATCGCCGGTCCCCGAGCCGAAGACTGGCTCCAGGCGCTGGCAGGCCAGGGCGTCCGGGCGGCGCGCATGGAAGTCGCCAGCGGCGCTGCGACGGGCCTGCACCTGGAGTTGCTGCGCTAAGCTTTTCCGAGGCGATGGGGCTTACGCCGTCGCCCCGGTCCTGTTCATTTTTTCGAGACCCTACATGCTCAATAACGATCGGCTGTTGGTGCAGATCCTGCTCCTGGTGTTGTTCGGCGCAAGCCTTTGGGTGATGGCGCCGTTCTGGTCGGCGCTGTTCTGGGGCGCGGTGCTGGCGTTCGCCAGTTGGCCGCTGATGCGCCTGCTGACCCGTTGGGTCAACGGTCGCGAATCCCTGGCGGCGGCCTTGCTGACGGTGGGCTGGATGTTGCTGGTGGCGGTGCCGCTGGTGTGGCTGGGATTCAACCTGGCGGACCATGTGCGTGATGCCACGGCTTTCATCAAGGATGCGCAAGTCGATGGCCTGCCCGAAGCACCGACCTGGCTGGGCGGCATCCCCTTGGTGGGCGAGCGCTTGGTAGGCATCTGGAACAGCATCGACCAACAGGGTGCCGCCATGATGGTGTCTGCCAGGCCTTACCTGGGCCAAGTCGGCAACTGGTTGCTGGCCCGCAGTGCGCAGATCGGCGGCGGCATTCTCGAACTGACCCTGAGCATCGTGTTCGTGTTCTTTTTCTATCGCGATGGGCCGCGCCTGGCGGTGTTTGTCCATGGGCTGCTGGAACGACTGATCGGCGACCGTGCCGGCTATTACATCGAACTGGTGGCCGGTACGGTGCAACGGGTGGTCAACGGCGTGATCGGCACTGCAGCGGCGCAGGCCGTGCTGGCTCTGATCGGCTTCCTGATCGCCGGTGTGCCGGGCGCGCTGGTATTGGGTATCGTCACTTTCCTGCTGAGCCTGATCCCGATGGGGCCGCCCCTGGTCTGGATTCCCGCCACGGCCTGGCTGGCGTGGAAGGGTGAATACGGGATGGCGGTGTTCCTTGGCATTTGGGGCACGTTCATCATCAGCGGCGTGGACAACGTGCTCAAGCCATATCTGATCAGCCGTGGCGGAAACCTGCCATTGGTCATCGTGTTATTGGGTGTGTTCGGCGGATTGATCGCCTTCGGCTTCATCGGCCTGTTCATCGGCCCGACCTTGCTGGCGGTGGCGTACAGCCTGCTGACGGACTGGAGCAAGAGCCAGGCGCGGTAACCTTGCTCATCCGGGTAAGCCTGGCTTCAAAGGGCCAGGCTTACCGGTGAATCAGGTCGCTACGTTGAGGTGTTTGCCCACGGTGGCCACGTTATCCAGCGAATATTGCCGGCTGAGGTTGGCGATCATTTTGCCCAGTGCTTCACTGACATTGGCCTGGTCGGTGGCGCTGTCGGTGCTGCGGTCGGCCTGCAAGGCGCTGGTCAATTCGCTGGCGTTGATGCTGCCATCGCCATCAGTGTCGAGCTGGCTGAACAGCTCTCCACCGGAGGCCTGTTGTGCGGGTGGCGGCGGTGGGGCGAGGCTGGCGGCGAGTTCGTCGAGACTGACGGTGCCGTCTTCATTCGTGTCCAGGGCCGAGAACACTTGCTGGCTATTGGTACTCGTCCCGGTGCCGGCCAGCCCGTTGCTCAGTTCATCGCTGCTGACCACGCCGTCACCGTCGGTGTCCAGGGCGCTGAGCAAGGCGTCGGCCAGCTCGGTATCCGGCGCCTGGTCCCGTGGAGGTGGAGGCGGCGGGGCCATCGCAGCTATTTCCTCGCTGCTGAGGTCACCGCTGCCATCGCTGTCCAAGTCATCGAAGTTCTTGCTCAAGCTGACCAGGATGCCGTCGTCGCTCTTCTGTGACAGGGCAGTGTCCAGCTCGTCCTGATCGACCGAACCGTTGTCGTTGCTGTCGAGCTTGCTGAGCAACTCTTTCTGGAATTGCTGGCTGCGGGCACTGTTGGTCGTGGTACTGCTGGTGCTGGTGTAGGTCGAGTAACTGCTGACGCTACCGATCATGGGCGCTCTCCTTGGGCTGGAATAGCCGGTGGGTGCACCGGCTCATGCAGCCTCAGTGGGGCAGTTGTCGGGGGTGTGTGGAGTTTGTACCGAGAGCTTTACACAGTGGCGTGGGAGCGGGCTTGCTCGCGAATGCGGTGCATCAATCGATACATGGCTGGATGACACACCGCATTCGCGAGCAAGCCCGCTCCCACAGGTGAAGTCTGGGATGCCTAAAGGCGAGGCAAGCTGATCACCGCCGTCAACCCGCCGCCCGGCGTCTCTTCCAGGCTCAATTGCCCGCCCAGGCGCTGGGCGGCTTCGCGGGCGATGGTCATGCCCAGGCCGACGCCGCCGGAGTTGCGGTTGCGTGAGCCCTCCAGACGAAAGAACGGCTCGAACACGGCTTCACGCTTGTCCGCTGAGATGCCGGGACCGTGGTCGATGACCCGGATCAGTACCTGGTGACGTTGGTCTTCGAGGGTGATCAAGGCGTGGCCGGCATAGCGCAGGGCGTTGTCCATGAGGTTATTGATGCACGAGCGCAGCGCCATCGGTTGCACCTGCAACGGGGCACAGGAACCGCTGGTTTGCACGTCGGCGCCCTGGTCCTGGGCGTTTTCGCTCAGCGATTCCACCAAGGCTTGCACGTCCATCCATTGCAGTGCTTCGCTGGTGCGTTGTTCGTGCAGGTAGGTCAGCGTGGCATCGAGCATGTCGATCATATCGTCCAGGTCCTGGCACATCTGGCCTTGCAACTTGAGATCATCGATCTGCTCCAGGCGCAGCTTGAGCCGCGAGAGTGGGGTGCGCAGGTCGTGGGACACCGCGCCGAGCATGCGTGAGCGTTGCTGCACCTGCTCGCGAATCCGCCGTTGCATCAGGTTGAACGTGTGGGCGGCCTGTCGCGCCTCCCGAGGACCGTCTTCATCCAGTGGTGGGCTGTCGAGGTTTTCACTCAGGCGCTCGGCGGCGTCGCTCAGGCGCTGGATCGGTCGGGTCAGCAGTTTGGCGCCGTACCAGGCGCCGACGATCAGGAACACGAACTGAAACGTCAGCGGCACCACCGGACCGCCGAACCAGGGGCGCGGAGGGCGGTTGGGGGGCGGGCCAAAGGGCGGCGGGCCTTCGTTGTTACGCGAAAACTCAGGCGGCGGCCCGGGCAGTGGC
Organism: Pseudomonas sp. Q12-87; assembly: GCF_001269755.1. NCBI lineage: Bacteria > Pseudomonadati > Pseudomonadota > Gammaproteobacteria > Pseudomonadales > Pseudomonadaceae > Pseudomonas > Pseudomonas sp. Q12-87. The sequence goes on from NZ_LHVI01000011.1 coordinate 112,048, forward strand.
GGCCTGTCGTAATGGAAAAACCAGGCAAAGGCCAGCAGATGCGCCAGGACGATAGCCAGCAGCAGCACGCCAAACAGGCGGCCGAACAGGGAGTCGAGGCGCAACCGCATCAGCCGATGTCCCGAGCGTCGAACAAGTAGCCCTCACCGCGTACGGTCTTGATCAGTTGCGGGGCCTTGGGATCGTCGCCCAGCTTCTGGCGCAGGCGCGAGACCAGCAGATCGATGCTGCGGTCGAACGCCTCGATGGAACGGCCGCGGGCGGCGTCCAGCAGTTGCTCGCGGCTGAGCACTCGGCGCGGTCGTTCGATGAACACCCACAACAGGCGAAATTCAGCGTTGGACAGCGGCACCACCAGCCCATCGGCAGAGATCAACTGGCGCAGGACGCTGTTGAGCCGCCAGTTATCGAAGCGGATATTGGCGCGTTGCTCGGTGCGGTCGTCGCGCACTCGGCGCAGGATGGTCTGGATGCGCGCGACCAGTTCCCTGGGTTCGAAAGGCTTGGCCATGTAATCGTCGGCGCCCAGTTCCAGGCCGATGATGCGATCGGTGGGTTCGCACCGGGCGGTGAGCATCAGGATCGGGATGTCCGATTCGCTGCGCAACCAGCGGCACAATTGCAAGCCATCCTCACCGGGCAGCATCAGGTCGAGCACCACCACGTCGAAACGCTCGGCCTGCATCGCCTGGCGCATCGCGGCGCCATCGGTCACGCCGCTGGCGCGGATGCTGAAACGGGCCAGGTAGTCGATCAGCAGTTCGCGGATCGGCACATCGTCGTCGACAATCAGCGCACGGGTGTTCCAGCGTTTGTCATCGTCGAGCGTTTTTTGGTTGTCAGAGAGTGCAACGGGGGTGTTCTGCATGGATGCATCATCTGCCAGGTGGGCTGCCAACCGCAAAGAAGGCGGCAAGATTGGGGCTTCAGCATAGGCTTGGCACCGCGAGGCGTGAAGCGCTGAAGACGGATAGGGGCGAGGGACGGTAGCGGGTCGGCGTGTTGCGCGCATGTCAGGAATGTATCGGCTTCGACACAAAGGCCGGTATCGTCCATGCTGCAAGGTGACCGATGAGATTTACCGATCATCGGGTCCCGCACCGGCGCTGGTTCCGCTACAATGCGCGCCGATTTCGACCTGCCTGAGAGCCCGCTCATGTCCGCCTGCCAGACGCCCATCATCGTCGCCCTGGATTTCCCTACCCGTGACGCCGCCCTGAAGCTGGCCGACCAGTTGGACCCCAAGCTCTGCCGGGTCAAAGTCGGCAAGGAACTGTTCACCAGTTGTGCTTCTGAGATCGTGGGTACCCTGCGTGACAAGGGGTTCGAGGTGTTCCTGGACCTGAAATTCCATGACATCCCCAACACCACCGCCATGGCCGTCAAGGCTGCCGCGGAGATGGGCGTGTGGATGGTCAATGTGCATTGCTCCGGCGGCCTGCGCATGATGGCGGCCTGCCGTGAAGTGCTGGACCAGCGCAGTGGCCCACAACCCTTGCTGATCGGCGTGACCGTGCTGACCAGCATGGAGCGCGAGGACCTGGCCGGGATCGGCCTGGACATCGAGCCCCAGGAGCAAGTGTTGCGCCTGGCTGCGCTGGCACAAAAAGCCGGCCTGGATGGTCTGGTGTGCTCGGCCCTGGAGGCCAGCGCTCTGAAAGCGGCGCACCCGTCGTTGCAACTGGTGACCCCGGGGATTCGTCCGACGGGCAGCGCCCAGGACGACCAGCGGCGCATCCTGACCCCACGCCAGGCATTGGACGCCGGCTCCGATTACCTGGTGATCGGCCGTCCGATCAGCCAGGCGGCGGATCCCGCCAAGGCGCTGGCGGCCGTGGTAGCCGAACTGGCCTGACCTAACCCCGCAGTACTTATGTGGGAGCGGGCTTGCTCGCGAAGGCAGAGTGTCATGCGCCATTTATGCCGGCTGACACTCCGCCTTCGCGAGCAAGCCCGCTCCCACAGGTATTTTGTGACTAGACCTTAAGTACGAGCTTCCCGAAGTTTTCCCCGCTGAACAACTTGGTCAACGTCTCGGGGAACGTCTCCAGCCCTTCGACGATGTCTTCCTTGCTCTTGAGTTGTCCCTTGGCCATCCAACCGGCCATTTCCTGCCCGGCGGCGGCGAATTGCGCGGCATAATCCATCACTACAAAGCCCTCCATGCGCGCCCGGTTGACCAGCAGCGACAGGTAGTTGGCGGGGCCTTTCACCGCTTCCTTGTTGTTGTACTGGCTGATAGCGCCGCAAATCACCACGCGGGCCTTGAGGTTCAAGCGGCTGAGCACAGCGTCCAGGATATCGCCGCCAACGTTATCGAAATACACATCGACGCCTTTGGGGCATTCGCGCTTGAGGCCGGCATGAACGTCTTCGTTCTTGTAGTCGATGGCGCCGTCGAAGCCCAGTTCATCGATCAGGAACCGGCATTTATCGGCGCCACCGGCGATGCCTATCACGCGACAGCCTTTGATCTTGGCAATTTGCCCGGCGATGCTGCCCACCGCACCCGCAGCGCCGGACAGCACCACAGTCTCGCCAGCCTTGGGCGCGCCCACGTCCAGTAACGCGAAGTAGGCGGTCATGCCCGTCATGCCCAGGGCTGACAGGTAACGCGGCAGTGGTGCCAGTTTCGGATCGACCTTGTAGAAACCTCTTGGCTCGCCAAGGAAATAATCCTGCACGCCCAGCGCGCCGTTGACGTAGTCCCCTACCGCAAACCCAGGGTTGTTCGAGGCAATCACCTGGCCGACACCCAATGCCCGCATCACCTCACCGATGCCCACCGGCGCAATGTAGGACTTGCCTTCGTTCATCCAGCCACGCATGGCCGGATCCAGGGATAGATATTCGTTCTTCACCAGGATCTGACCGGCTGCCGGTTCGCCGACCGGTACTTGTTGATAAGTGAAAGTCTCGCGTGTCGCGGCGCCCACCGGGCGTTTGGCGAGCAGGAACTGGCGATTGGTCTGGGCAGTCATGGCTGGCACTCAATATGAATGAAGCCTTGTTGATAGACCTTCGAGGCGTTGGCCGCAAGGTTTGCGACCTCGGCGAATGCAGCTCGATCCAACACGGTGATAGTGCCGCCGGCCTCGTTATCACTGGCACCCATGGGGATGTAACCGGCATCTGGATAGTGCTGCCTTGCCACACCGGGCTGTGGCTACACTGGCGCGACCCCGCATTCTTCGAGGAATTGACAATGAGCATGACGTTTTCCGGACAGGTCGCCGTGGTAACTGGCGCCGCTGCGGGCATTGGCCGCGCCACCGCACAGGCGTTCGCGGCAGAAGGCCTGAAGGTGGTGGTGGCCGACCTGGACGTGGCGGGCGGCGAGGGCACGGTGCAGTCGATACGCGAAGCGGGCGGCGAGGCCGTGTTCGTGCGCTGCAACGTGACGTTGGAGGACGACGTGCAGAACCTGATGAGCGAAGTGATCAAAGCCTATGGTCGTCTGGACTATGCCTTCAACAATGCCGGGATCGAGATCGAGAAGGGCAAGTTGGCCGACGGGACTGTCGATGAGTTTGACGCGATCATGGGCGTCAACGTGAAAGGCGTCTGGCTGTGCATGAAATATCAACTGCCATTACTACTCGCCCAAGGCGGCGGAGCCATCGTCAATACCGCTTCGGTGGCCGGCCTGGGGGCAGCGCCGAAGATGAGCATTTATGCGGCCTCCAAGCATGCTGTGATAGGCCTGACCAAATCGGCGGCCATCGAATATGCCAAAAAGAAGATCCGCGTGAATGCGGTTTGCCCGGCCGTGATCGACACCGACATGTTCCGTCGCGCTTATGAGGCGGACCCGAAGAAAGGCGATTTCGCCAACGCCATGCACCCGGTGGGGCGTATCGGCAAGGTCGAGGAAATCGCCAGCGCGGTCTTGTACCTGTGCAGCGATGGCGCGGCTTTCACCACGGGGCATTCCCTGGCGGTAGACGGCGGTGTCACGGCGTTCTGACGGATGCGTCCCTTCCATCCGTAGGACAAGGCCCGCACTGGTTGCGGGCTTTTTCTTGAGCGCTCAAAAAATACTCGACGCGGCCCGTCAATGTGTTTCAAAGGGTGAGAAACGACGGTTTTGGCGATGTTCTCGTACATCGTCCGAGCGCCGCCTGTGCTTAACTGTTTCCGGAAATAAAACAAATGCTTAGGAGCTTGGTTACTCATGGAGTTGAGAATCGACCGACAGGCCCTGGTGCCTGTCGTGCAGCAAATTGTCGACGCACTGACCGGATGGATCCGACAGGATGCGGTACAACCGGGGACTCGCTTGCCCTCCGTGCGCCAATTGGCGCGACAGAATCTGCTCAGCCAATCGAGCGTCAATGAAGCCTGTGAACGCCTGGTTGCTCAAGGATTGTTGGCATCCCGCCACGGCTCGAGCTTTTTTGTCGCGCCGCCGTCTTCGTCCGCCCCCGGGCCCATCGGCAACAGCCAACCGCTGGATCCGCTCGCCGGGGGCTGCGTGGCGGACAGCTCGCACTGGGAGCTGCCGTTGGGCGCCGGCGGGTTGCCCGAGAGCTGGCGTGAAAGTGATGACCTGGGGTACGCGATTCGCCAGGTCACCCGCACCGATATGGCGGGGCTGTTCAATTACAGCACGCCGCTGGGGTTGCCCGCCCTGCGTGAGCAACTGTCCAGGCGCATGAAGCAATTCAATATCGAAGCCGACGAAAACCTGATCCTGACCACCACCGGGGCGACCCACGGGCTGGACCTGATCGTGCGCACACTGCTGCAGCCGGGCAGCTGCGTTGTGGTGGAGAGCCCCGGTTATTCGAAGCTGTTCGACCTGCTCAGGTTGCACAGGATCCAGATGGTCGAGCTGCCCAGGACCCCGCGCGGCCCGGACATCGATGCCCTGCAGGGCCTGTTGGCGACGCACCGGCCCAGTGCCCTGTTCATCAACAGTGCCTGCCACAATCCGACCGGCAGCAGCCTGGGCCCGACCGTGGCCCAGCGGCTGCTGCAACTGACCCGGCAATACGCCGTGCTGGTGATCGAAGACGACGTCTATGCCGACTTTCAGAATTCCACACGCACGCGGCTGGCAGCGCTGGACGCCGATGTGGTCTATGTGGGCAGCTTTTCCAAGACCCTGAGCAGCTCGTTGCGCGTGGGTTTTGTAGTGGCCGGGCCCTCGGTGATTGCGCGCCTGAGCGAGGTAAAGGCGATTACCAGCTTGGGCGGGTCGCGGTTCGGTGAGTCGGTACTGGCCAATCTTCTGGCCAATGGGGCTTATCGAAAACTGGTCCAGCGCCAGCGACAACGTCTGGGCACCGACAGGGCGGTGGTGCTGCAGGTATTGGAGGACGCCGATTGGGAGGTGTTCGGTAAACCAGCCGGTGGTCTTTTTATTTGGGCACGTGCGCCCTTGTCTGACTACGCTGGGTTGGAACGCTTGGCCAAGCGGTTCGGCGTAATGCTGTCATCGCGCACGGCATTCAGCCCCTCGGGGGCCGACACTGACTGGCTGCGGATCAACGTCGCCTATGCCCGCGATCCCAGGGCCATGGCATTTTTCCGGGCCGTGGCGTTGGATCGACCTCAAGTGTTCTGAAAACGACGCAGCTGTAGCTTTTTGCCATTATTCCGACGCCAGCATCTTGTGTTGCAGGGCGTCTCGTTGCGAATCTGCAATCAACACACACTGGCAGAGGACTGAGCGCAATGATTTCGGCCGTGCAAGCACGTTTTGCCAACTTGGGTATGGCAAAGAAACTGGGCATCGGGTTTGTCCTGGTGCTGCTGCTCACCGCAGTGGTTGCGGCCATCGGCGTCTGGTCCCTGCAGGCCATCAGCAATCGCTTCGAGGGGCTGAAGCAGATGTCTTCCCTCAATAGCGGCTTGCTCAAGGTCCGTCTGCTAGAGCAGGAGTACGCCTTGCGCTCTGACGCCAAGACGGCCGATGCCTTGCGTCAGGGAGTCGATGGGCTGGTGGCCCTGGCGAATGAACTCAAGCTCCAATCGGCCGCCAACGTGCCGGTGATGGACGATGTGGAGCAAGCCCTGGCGGCTTATCGCAAGGCATTCGACGAGTTTGTCGGCCTGAGCCAGAGCAAGGACCTGGCGCTGGAAATGGCCAGTTGGTCGGTGTCCAGTGTCGCCAATAACCTGGACGTGTTGCAGGCGGGGTTGGCGGATGATGGCGCTTATACCCTCAAGGACTCGGAAGGCAAGGAGGGCGCCGAATTCATCGAGCAGGCCAACCAGGTCAGCGAAGTATCGCGGCTGATGCTGCAAGCCATGAACGAAGCGCGGGTGCGGCTGGACCAAAGCCGCAAGGGCAGTGATGACGGGGCCAGGCAAGGCAGCATCGAGCAGGCTGAGCAAGCCATGAAGCAGGCCGAGGCGCTCAAGGGCACCGTCAAGGACCCGGGTTACCAGACCGTGCTCAACGAAGTGGCCGGGCACATTAGCGGGTTCAATGAACAACTGGCCGAATACACCGGCCTGCTGGCCAAGGAAAAAGTCGTCTACCAGCAATTACATGAACGCGCCGCCCAGGTTGTCGAGCGGGTTGACCAGGCCTACGGCGCCGAAGATGGTGCGATGCGGGCCGAGCTGAAGAAAAACGCGCTGCTGATCATCGCTTCGTCAGCCCTGGCGCTGCTGGTCGGGTTGATCGCGGCGTGGGTGATTACCCGGTTGATCGTGGCGCCGCTGCGCAGCGTCATTCGCGTCGCCCAGCAGATTGCCTCGGGTGACCTGAGCGCCACGGTCGAAGTGACACGCCGGGATGAGATCGGCCAGTTGATGCTGGCCATGCAACAGATGGGCGCTGGGTTGAGTGGTATTGTCAGCGGTTTGCAGGCAGGTATCGAACAGTTGGCCAACTCCGCGCAATCGCTGTCAGCGGTGACCGAGCAGACCAACCTGGAAGTCAGCAGCCAAAAAGAGGAAACCGAGCAGGTCGCCACGGCCATGAACCAGATGACTGCCACGGTTCACGATGTGGCCCGCAACGCCGAAGAAGCGGCGCAAGCGGCCCAGACGGCCGATGACAAAGTCGAAAGCGGTCAGCAGGTGGTTCGCCAGAGCATGGCGCGTATCGAGCAATTGGCCGACTCGGCCACTTCCGCCAGCTCCAGCATCGAAAGCCTCAGCGCCGAAATCCAGAACATCGGCACAGTGCTGAGTGTGATCAAGAGCGTGGCCGAACAAACCAATCTGCTGGCGCTCAATGCCGCCATCGAAGCGGCCCGGGCCGGGGAACAGGGCCGGGGCTTTGCCGTTGTGGCCGATGAAGTACGTGCCCTGGCCCGGCGCACGCAACAATCCACCGAGGAAATCGAGCGACTGGTCAGCGCTTTGCGCTCAGCGGCCCAGGCGTCCGTGCAGCAAATCCAGAGCAGTGGCGAACTGGTGAAGATGGCAGTCAGCGATGCACTGCAGACTGAGAGCGCCTTGGGCAGTATCGCGGCGGCAGTATCGTTGATCCAACAGATGAACCAACAGATCGCAGCGGCGGCCGAGCAGCAGAGTTCGGTGGCCGAGGAGATCAATCGCAGCGTCACCAGCATCCGCGCCAGCGCCGATCAATCGTCCCTGGCAATGCGCGGCAACGCCGCTTCCAGTATTGAGCTGGCGCAGTTGGGGGTGGAGCTGAAGGGGATGGTGGGGCATTTCAGGTTGTGAGTTGACGCTTGTTCAACGCACGACCTGTGGCTTCCTGGTTTTCCTGGTTGCAAGTGAACGCCCGTCGTTAAGGGGCTGCTGCGCAGCCCAGCGGGAGCAAGCTCCCTCGTCACGGTGTGGCTTTCCGGCAGGGCAGCCTCAGTCGTAGACCTTTTTCTTCTTCCAGTCCGCGTCGGCCTCGACTTCCTTCAAGCCTTCGGTCAACTGATTGACTTCGCCTTCCACCGGCTGGGTCTTGGCCAGGACCATGGAGTTGGCGCGAGCCAGGAGTTTTTCCAGGTAGGCCAGTTGTTCTGCGTAGACCTGGGGCTCCTGTTGCTTGCGCAGATATTGCACCCCACGTTCGAATGCCAGGCGGGCCTGCCCCGGTTGTTCCTGCTGCAAAGCCTGTTGGCCCAGGTTGTTGAAGAACTCGATGTGCAACAGGACCAACAGGTGGCGAACTTCGCGAATCCAGCGCTTGGCTTCGTTGGGTGGCAGGAAACCGTCCTGGGCGGCGCGAGTGATCTGGCCGTGCAAGGCCTCGAGCAGGAAGCGCACGTCCTTGGCCTTGGCTTCGGTCTGGATCGGCGCCGGTGGGTTGTTCACTGGGATCGACTCACCCTGGGCAGCCAGTGCAGACAGTTCGTCCAGGCGAGCCTTGACGGGCGCATTACCTTTGTCCAGGTTGAGCAGGCGCTGGCAAACGTTGACCTCAAGGCGTGTCATCAGCAACTTCAAGGCCGGGGTCATCAACTGCCCCGGAAACGTTTCGGTCAGCTCGCCACAACGGCGCAAACGGTCGTTGAGTTCAACCTTGGTGCGGGCCTTTTCCAGCTTGTTGTTTTCCACCACATGGTTCATGTAGCCAATGGCGATCAACAGGGCGATCCCGGCTACGACGAGCAGGGTGATCATGAGTGGTGTCACCGGTAAGACCTCTTTATTAGGGTACGCATGTCATGAGTGTAGTGGCTTGGCTTTTAAGCGCATAGGCCTGCACGACGCGATTAGACGGGCGTCACGCTGTGTGGGAAGCACAACTGGCATGGATGCACATTGCCACTATTTGCCGGGCGCGACTATAGCGTCTCGGCGGGCGACAGAATATAGGCGTCAGAGACCGGGCGGGTAAAATCTCCCCAATCGGTGTGAAACGGGGCGAAGTCATTGATTTAAATAAATTTATATCTGGGGGTTGACGACCCTCCAATCCATCCATAGAATGCGCGCCACTTACAGCGTAAAGCACTCAGCCAAACGCGATAAGCAGTGAATGTTGTACGTGTGTCCCCTTCGTCTAGTGGCCTAGGACACCGCCCTTTCACGGCGGTAACAGGGGTTCGAGTCCCCTAGGGGACGCCATTGCGGGAATAGCTCAGTTGGTAGAGCACGACCTTGCCAAGGTCGGGGTCGCGAGTTCGAGTCTCGTTTCCCGCTCCAGTTTTAAACAGCGTTGCTTCAGGGCGGCGTTGAGTGAAACCAGTATCGGTATCTTCGGATGCGGATCTGGGCACTGGAACACACACCATGTGTTCCGGGCAGCGTGTCCCCTTCGTCTAGTGGCCTAGGACACCGCCCTTTCACGGCGGTAACAGGGGTTCGAGTCCCCTAGGGGACGCCATTTGCGGGAATAGCTCAGTTGGTAGAGCACGACCTTGCCAAGGTCGGGGTCGCGAGTTCGAGTCTCGTTTCCCGCTCCAAATTCAAAAAAACGCCGCTCATTGAGCGGCGTTTTTTTATGCCTGTGAAAAAGTATTTATTGGGAAGGGTCATGGCCCACTTCGTTAGGGTAACTTTGTGGCCTGAGAGGAGCGGGCCTTTCGCTGCCTTAATAATGAAGGGGAAGTGCAGGCACTTCATTCAATATTCAAGGAAAAGCCCTGAACAAGATTAATAATCCATTCCTTGGAAAATGCACTTCTCCTAACCTTCCAGTACCCATTCTGGAGGCGCACTTATGCTGGTTTTCATTAAATCGATGGTCATTGGGCTTTGTATTGCAGCCCCTGTGGGGCCCATCGGGCTGTTATGTATACAAAGAAGTCTTACGCTTGGGTGGCGAGCCGGTTTCGCGACGGGGTTGGGGGCGGCCACGGCTGATTCGATCTATGGATTTATCGGTGCCCTGGGTATCACGGCCATCATAGCGACCCTTATCAGCTTTAAACCCTGGCTGTGTATTTTTGGCGGGATCTTCCTCGCTTATATCGGTTACCAAACCATACGCTCCAACAGTGGCGCTACCGCCATGGCAGGTGAGCGCGCCAATATGTTCAAAGCCTACTCGACCACGCTGTTCCTGACCCTGTCGAACCCCATGACTATTTTGTCGTTCATCGCGATATTTGCCGCCTTGAGCGACGGCATGGCCAGTGATCAAGGCAGCCAGCACGCCGTATTGCCAATGGTGACAGGCATCTTCCTGGGCTCGGCTGCCTGGTGGTTGGGGTTGAGCGGGTTCTCTTCCATTTTCAAGGCGCGAATTGCCCAATCAAAGCTGAGGCTGATCAACTACTTTTCCGGGTCGACCATCACCATCCTGGGGGTTTATCAAGTAGCCACTGGCGTCATGCTGGCCACCGGAACCTGACCGGCCATCGTTGCCAGGCTTGTCCCTCCTTGAACGAGGGAGAAGCCTGGCAATGGCCGTTTTATTGCAATCTGAAACCCTGACTACGGCGCATAATGTGTCCATTATGTCCCCGCACAGGTGTCAACCGTGCGTCCGGTCCGTACGCCGTAGTTAATGTAACGAGCCTGCCCCTCGGTTTCCGCGCACTTTGCAAAAACCTACCTTGCCTTTCTGTATGACACAGTTGCGTGCTGAAAGACGACACTTGACGGCTACACCAGGAAAAGGCGGGCTTTTCATTAAATTTTGTACTTTTAACCGGGGAAAACGCACATGGATCGTATAGACGTAAAAATCCTGGGTAAGGTACAGGACTGCGGTCGCATATCCATCACGGAGCTTTCCAAGCATGCGGGTCTTTCTATTCCTGCTACCAACGACAGGTTGCGCAAACTGGAAGACTCCGGCGTCATCAAGGGCTATAGCGCGCAGTTAGATCCAACCAAACTGGGGTACGGCATATCGGCTGTCGTCGGCATCACCACACTCAAGCCGGCAAAATCCAAACTGATAGCGACGCTCACCGACATACCCGAAGTCGTCGAGTGCCTGCACATCACCGGGAATGATTCCTACTTGATCAGGATCTATGCCAAGTCGATGGCTGACATCGAGGGCATCATTGCGAAAATCAATGCATACGGTGAGACGCGTACCAGCATTGTCCTGTCCATTCCCATCGAGAGAAGAAAGCTCGCTCCGTGAGCCCGGGCGTCTGTCCGGCGTGAAGTGGTCGTTCTACGAGGTCGCTCCCAGCCATCGACGCCAGGCTAACCCTGGCACGGGTGGGGGCGTTTATATGGCCAGCGAGACATCCATACGAGCAAGAGCATCATGGCAGCGGGGCAAACGGTGACCGCCAATAGGCCGATATGCAAATCCGAATGCGCTGAAATAATACCCACAAGCCATGGAATCAGACTGCACCCGGCGTTACCAGAGGCGGTCAATACAGAGAACATGGTTGCCCCACCCTGAGGGTATGCATCGGCCGTAATGGCGAGCATCGTTGGCCATAGGCAACTGCCTGAAAACCCTGCGGCGATGGCAGCGGTCAACGCCAATGCGGGGCTGGGTGCAAAGCTGATCACAAAAAACAGGACCACGGTAACGGCGCAGCAACCCAGCATCAGTGAAACGGCGGCTATCCGCTCTTGCAGCAGGGCGGCGGCAATGCGACCGAGCGCCATGCCAATTGAGAAGCCGGCGAGCGCAAAGCCTCCTGTTTCTTTTGAATAACCCAGTCCTTGCTCAGCGAAGGCGGGCAGCCATTGGGACAGTCCCGTTTCCGTTGCCCCACCGAGAAAGATGGCAATCATGCAGGCGATGAAATAAGGCTGCCGGATCAGCGTGGGCATGGATTCGCGCTGCACGTGGTCCTGTATCAAGGGCGGCAGGGTTGTTCGCATGAACAATAGGAACGTTGCAATCGGTGCAATGAGCAACCCCAGGGCAACCATGCGCCAGGAAATGTCCCACTGCAGTGCCAGGCTGGCGATCAGCACGGCGCTGACAGCGCCGATGCAGAAATACGAATGCAGCCAGTTCATGGCGGCGCTTCGGCGTTCGGGTTGCAGGGCTGCGACAATGGGGCTGAGGATCATGTCCAGCACACCCGCACCGAAACCCATGACGGCAACGGCAAATAACAGGAAGGTATAGGACGGTGCAAAAGCCACGAGCCCCAGGCCCGATGAAGTGGTCGTCAGTCCAAAAAGGATGATCAACCTGGCGTTTCCCCTGTCAGCCAATGGCCCGGTGATCAGAATGGCCACGATGAAACTGAGGAACATGACGGCGGGAATCCGTCCCAGTTGCTCCGTGGTCAGCCCTGAGGAGGCGCCAAAGGCATCGCTGAACGTTGTCAGGTATACCGGCAGAAAGTTGAGCGCCATGGCCAAGCACATCATGGCGGCATAGCACGCATAAAGCGCGTGACGATTGGAGTGGGGCGCAGGCAGCATTGTTTATGAGCTCTTGAAATTAGAAACGTGGGGCGCCGTGCTCTTTCCAGCAGCATTCAGTCCATTCGATTTCTGAGAAATGCGCGGCAAAAGACGAATCGCCGGGACTGCTGGCGAAGAAGCCAAATTGCACAAGTGCTTCTGCGTGAAACATGTGAAACATGCGCATCATGCAGAAATGTATCCCGTCAACTGAGTTTTCCAAGAGGAAGTCACTGCCTCTTCGGCTCAGCCGGTAATGCATGGTTTGTGTGATCCGGTCGAAATTAGCCATGGACCAGTCTGAGAAACCATTGTTTGTCACGACGGAAAACAGTTGTTGAAAGCCATTGTTCTGATACTCGATGCCGCTTTTCATCCAATTGTTTTTATCTTGATAAATGAACAGGCCGCATTGGTCGAAATGGACATTTGAAGCAAAAGATACCTTGGCCTTCAATGTCCAATATTGTTCCTCGCTTGCGACCACAATGGCCGGCGCATTGTCATACTCCAGACCGTAATAAGTGCCTCGCCAGAAATCGGTGTCGGGCGTGGTGTGGATAATTATTTCTTGATCGCTGATGGAGGATCGTTCTGACACATTGATCCAGGTCCAGTCTGCAATAGTGAGCTTCTTCATATTTATTGCCTGGAAAACCATTGGTTTATTTCATCATGGTGATGAACACAGAAGTCCGCCGTGCTCAGGTCCTGCTGCCCTGAGTTAGGGTTGAGCAGGCCAACACAAAACATGCTGGCGGCCTTTGCCGCCGCCACGCCATGGGCAGAGTCTTCAATCACGGCGCAGGACGAAGGGGGAACACCCAAGCGCTTGGCAGCCATGAGGAAAACCTCGGGATCTGGCTTGCTATGTTCAACCTCATCGCCACAAACGATTTCGCTGAAGAAATGTTGTAGCCCGGCGTTACGCAAAATGAGCTCGACAAGTTCTCGAGGCGAAGAAGAGGCGACTGCGCAGGGCATTGCTGCTGTCTTCAATGCAGTGAGAAGTTGTGTCACGCCTGGCATGGCGGGGAGGGGCGTTGATTGCAACGCGTCCATCAATAGTCGGTGATGCTCCGCCATAAGGCCATCCAGAGAGTCTGCAAGTCCGTATTCGGTTTTGATCGCATTCCACATATGACGTTGAGTAGTGCCTACAAAACGCGACAGTTCGGTTTCATTCAGCACCACGCCATGGCGTGCATAAGAAAGCCTTTCCTGTTCCATATAGACGGGTTCGCTGTCGATCAGAACGCCATCCATATCAAAGATGAAACCTTGAATAGCCGACATCAATGCACACGCTGCTGTCTAGGGTCGCGCTTGAAATGCAAGAAGTTATAGTGCGAACGTGCTTCGAACTCATGCAGTTTGAATGATTTTGTCATTTCAATGTCTTGGAACCCTTCACCATCGATCAATGTAGTGGTGTCCGAGCCGCCAATTATGATCGGTAATTGCATGAGCATGATTTCGTCAACCAAGTCGAGATTGAATACCTGCCAGTTCAATTGGCCGCCACCTTCGACCATGATGTGATTGATACCGCGGGCTTCCAGCATCGGGAAGAGCTGTTTGAAGTCGACCCGCGCGGTGCCTGCAAACAGTACCTCTTTACCATGGGCGCGGATTTGCTCGATCATCTCGTGATCACGGGCCTGCTCGGTAGTCGCGATGATGGTTCGCTCGGGAGAACTGAGGATCTTTGCCGACGCTGGGAAGTTCAGCGATGTGGTGGGAATGATACGAACGGGGTTACGACCCGCTCCGTAGCGATTATTCAATTGCGGATCGTCTGTGGTAATCGTGTTACGGCCGACCATGATGGCGTCCACTTCTCCACGAAATTTATGAATGAAGCGCATGTCATCGTCATCGAAATGCTTGAAAAGCGGCTTGCTGGATGCTTCATTGCCGAGCGTCAGTTTGCCGTCAATGGAAATCTGACTAAATACAGTAACTTTCATAAAAGAATCCACTGGAAAGTGCGGGTGAAATTTAGCGTGACAGGTGTTGGGGATTGGGAGTGAAAACGCTTTTTACGGTAGGTGCGCAAGGATCATTCAATAAAAGATCGAAGGCGGTTGAGTACGCTTCAAGAGAATAGCGATGGGTGACCAGTTTTCCTAAGTCAGGGAGTCTTTGGGCAATGCGCAGCGCCTGGGGAAAGTGCTGGTTGTATTCCCCCGCCGCAATGATGCTGATGGCGTTGACTAGAAAGTGTTTAACAGGAAGCGAATATTTATAGTTTCCGTTGAAGCCGAACAGGACGATCCTGCCACCTCGGTCAACCCTATTGGCGGCGGTCTCGAGCTGATGGCCCACGGTGTCGATGACAACATCGAATTTCTCCTGGTCCTGTGTGGAGCACTCAAGTTCCTCTGGATGCACAATATCCAGACCCAAGGATCGCCCGAATTCAATTCGGAAAGTATTCAAGTCGGTGGCACGTGTATGGACACCCATGCCGCGCAGAAGTAGTTGCGCGACCAGGCTCATTGGGCCCGATCCGAGAAGCAGTACACGATCGCCCGCTTTGATGGACGCTTGTTCAATGTTGTTCAGGATACACGCTACGGGTTCAATCAAGACCGCTGTTTCCCACGTCATATCGTCTGGGATGCAATGAACGAAGCGCTCGCGGGTTATGAAACGCTCTGCAAATGTACCGTGTTTGTTGACGCCGGCGATATCGAGGCCAGCATTTGAACCGCCGCTGCATAGATGGGTGTTAGCTGAGTTGCAGTATTCGCAGTTACCACAATATTCGTTGGGGTCTATCACCACGCGCATACCTTTGCGTATGCGGGTGACACCTGCCCCTGTATTGACTACGACGCCGACGGCTTCATGACCGCGAACGATGCCCTCGTGTCCTTCTTCACGCCCTGACAATACCGCCAGATCCGTTCCGCAGATACCGGACATTACGATGTCGATTTCAACACCATCGGCGGGTAGTTCGCTGGGCTCGTCGTGTGTCACCAAGCCCAACTGTCGCGCGCTCACTAAGCTGATTGCCTTCATATTACCCATCGGTGCTCTATTGAATTTTTGATCAAGGGTGCCAACTAGCTGCGTTAGGCCCATTTCATTCATGGAAACCTTGGTCGGCATTATGCAAGGTGGACGGAGTTTGTTTCAGTCGAAAAAGAATTACCGATAACGACATGATGATTCATGTTGTTTCAGCTTGGCGCTCCAGGCGCAGTGGATATTGGCTATGCAGTGCTTTTAATCGGACTGGCAGCCCATGAATATTATTATTTAGTTACAGGTAGCCATGGGTAAAGAGCACCGTGGGTATGAAAATCCATTTCATCCCTCAAGGCTGTGCACCAGGTTTTCAATCGCTGCCAGGGCGGCCTCATCCGCAGGCGGCGCTGCATGGTTTGCGCTGCGTATCTGATACGCGAGACGGTACTCGCTGGGTGTGCAATTGGCGTATTGCTTGAAGGCCCGGGCGAAGTAGGACGGGTCTTTGAAACCGGCCTCGTAGCCGATGCTGGTGATGGGCATCTGGCTGTTGTCGAGCAGTTCCTTGGCGAAGCTCATGCGCTTGTTCAGCACGTAGTCGGTGAAGCCCAGTCCATTGGCTTCCTTGAACAGGCGACTGAAGCGAAACGTTGTCATGCCGCAACGCTTGGCCAGGTCGCGTTGATCGATGCTGTCGCGAAAATGCTGGTCGATGTACAGCATGATGTGATTCAGGGCCTGGTGTTTCTGGTGCCCGGAGGTCAGGCGGATGCTGTCCGGCAGGGTCGGGGAGTGGTCGATCTGCGAGGTGTTGCGCGGGCCGCTGGCATGGCGACGCAGTTCGCACAATTGCACCACCGCGGTGAGGTAGCGTTTGCGCTCGGTGGCTGAAAGAGGCAGCACCATGTATTCCCAGACGCTGGAGCGCATTGCCCAGACGGCCAATTCTTCGGAATGCTGCACGGTGAACATGGTGATGGGAATGCCCGGAACCGTGCGCTTGATCTCCAGTAAACGCCTCAAGCCCGGGGTATCCGGGCGATCAAAATGGACGCAGATCATGTCGGCCTGTTCGCCGCTGGGCAACATGGCGTTTTTGGCGATCGCACACTCACAGGCGTCTTTGAACTGGCTGACGAGTTCCTCTGTAGTTCGATCATGGGTCAGATCGATCCACAACAGCTTTGGCTTTCTGGTCAGGGTCGACGTCATGTGCCTACTCAAGTGGTTCTTCCTGCCCTCTAGCTAGCAGTATCGTCAATGTGCCATCACCGCGCCGAATAAATTCATATAAAGAACCGCTCCGTTAGCGCTATCTCGCTTCCAGCTGCATGGCAGGCGAGCGTTGGCACCTCACAACGGCAAAGCCACACGCTGCGCAAAAAAATCCTAGCGATGTGCAAAATCCTCCTAACGGCTATGCCTGCCCTCTGACTAGGGTTGCATCAGGCAGTTCAGAACGTACTGCCCCTCGTAAAAACAACCCTCGTGAGGTGCGCAAAATGAATCTGCAAACAATCAAGGCTTCGGCAGTGAAGTTCGCCAAAGATGAAGACGGGCTGACCATCGTGGAATACGCCGTGGCGGGTGGGTTGATCACCGTGTTGGTGGCCGCAGCGTTCGTTCTGCTGGGCGGTGCGGTGAATACCAAGATCCGCGCGCTCTGCCAGGCCGTCAATGGCAACGTGGCCTGCTGACAGCGAGAGCCTGCGGTAGGGGGCACGGTACTTTTAAAGGAATAACCGCTTGCGACTCTCTAGCTGTGAGTACAACGAATAAATCAAATGGACTTCGCGCTGTCCCCTCCAACCCCCGTTCGTGGCGGTACAACCGATAAGCGCGAGGTACATGAAATGACTCTTCTCACCCTAAGAACTTCCATCTGCCGGTTCGCCAAAGATGAAGACGGCCTGACCATCGTCGAATACGCGGTGGCGGGTGGCTTGATCACGGTGCTGGTGGCGGCGGCATTCGTGCTGCTGGGCGGCGCCGTGGATACCCGCATCCGCGCGCTCTGCGCCGTCGTCAACAACGCTGTCTGCTAACCAATCGCTACAAGGAGACACATCATGTCCATGGAATTGCTAGTGTCCACATTACTGCTGCTAGGACTGCTGGGTGTCGCGGTGGTGAGCGATCTGCGTCGCCACCGCATCCCCAATACACTCGTCCTGTTGGGCCTCGCCCTGGGATTGGCCGGCCAGGTTTATACCGGCGGGGTCAATGGACTGGGCGACAGCCTGCTGGGAATGCTGATCTGTTTCGCACTGTTCCTGCCCATGTATGCGGTAGGCGGCATGGCGGCCGGCGACGTCAAGCTGATGACCATGGTCGGCAGTTTCCTACCCTTTCATTACGCACTGTGGGCCGCGCTTTTCAGCTTGATTGCCGGCGGCGTGTGCGGCTTCCTGATCGTGTTGGCCCGCGGGCAGCTGCTACAGACCCTCGGGCGCTACTGGCTGATTGTGCGCGCCCAGGCCTATCTGGCGCCTACTTCGGATGAAGTGGCCGGCAAACCTTTTCCTTATTCGATTGCGATCCTGATCGGCACCTTGAACAGCGTCTACTGGCAGTTGGTTGCCGGTGGATGGGGAGTCTAGTCATGCACGTCATCAACGATAGCGATGCCTACCCCAGCGAGCGGGAAGCGGTGCAACGCCTGGCGCCCCAGCCTGCCTGCATCCGCGACACCGGCCTGACCGACAGTTTCCTTGGCGAGTTGGTGTGCAAACACCTGCACGAGGCCGGCGTGCTGGACATGTCACGGTTGGTGGAGCGCCTGGCGCTGACCGGCGCGGTGCTCGAAGAAGTCCTGACATTCCTGCGCAAGGACGGTCGCGTCGAAGTGCTCGGCCAGATCGGGCAGGCGAGTGTGCAGGCGCTGCGCTACGGCCTGACCGAGCGCGGTCGCAGTTTCGCCCGTGATGCCCTGGCCCGTAGCGGCTACATCGGCGCGGCGCCTTTTCCGGTGAGCACCTATCGCTCGCTGATCAAGATCCAGACCATTCACCATGGCCGCATCACTGCCAAGGACATGCATCAGGCCTTGGCGGGGCTGGTGCTGAGCCAGGGCATGCTCGACCAGTTGGGCGTGGCGCTCAATTCCGGGCGGGCAATCATGATTTATGGCCCGGCGGGTACCGGCAAGACCTACGTCAGCAGCCGGTTGATCCGCCTGTTCGCCGAGGCCATATGGGTACCCCATGCCATTGTCATCAACGAGTCGGTGATCGAAATCTACGACCCGCAGGTGCACCAGCGCCTGGATGACAACAGCCAATCGAACAACCTCATGCTCAATGAAGGCATCGACCGTCGGCTGCTGTGCTGCAAGCGCCCCATTGTCATCACGGGCGGCGAGTTGAGCATGGAGCAATTGGACGTGCGCTACGACCCCTTCACGCGCCAGTACCAGGCCGCCCTGCAACTCAAGGCCAGCAATGGCCTGTTCATCATCGATGACATGGGCCGCCAGCGCATGGCCCCGGCCGAGTTGCTCAATCGCTGGATCGTGCCCATGGAAGAGAAGCGCGATTTCATCAACCTGGGCGGCGGCCGGCACTGTGAGTTGCCGTTCGATCTGGTCCTGGTGTTTTCCACCAACCTCAATCCCCTGGAGCTGGCCGACGAGGCCTTCCTGCGGCGCATTGGCTACAAGGTGCAGTTCGGTTACCTCAAGCCCGAAGAATATGAACGCATCTGGCGCCAGGAATGCGAACGCCTGGGCCTCGCCCATGACCCGCTGCTGGTGCGCTATGTGCTGCAGCGGCTGTATGCCAGCGAAGGCATGCCGCTGGTGCCATGCCATCCCCGTGACCTGCTGAACATGGCGCTCGACCGCCAGCGTTACCTCGGCGGTTCCGGCCCCCTGTTGCCGCAAGAGCTGGACTGGGCGTGGCACAACTACTTCGTCCAGCTCGACTTCCTTTGATTCGGAGATATCGACATGAGCTCTCGTACGCTTTCGCTGATTGGCGTTTCCCTGGTAATGGGCCTTGGTGCCGCATGGATGGCGGACTCCTGGCTGAGCGCACGACTCAACGCCACGCCTGACGACCACTTGCGAAGCGTGGTGGTGGCCACGGTGGAAATTCCTTTCGGGCAGATGGTCGAGGCCCAGCAAGTCACTACCGTGCGCATGCCCATGGACACGATTCCGGATGACGCCTTCGATTCCAGCGAGCAAGCCGTGGGCAAGATCGCCACGTTCGACATCCTGCGTGGCGACATCGTGCGCGGTGCGCGTTTGAGTGAACACCTGGGCGGCAGCACCCTGGCTTCGTTGATCGCTCCCGACAAGCGCGCCATTTCAGTTCGGGTGGACGATGTGGTCGGCGTGGGCGGTTTCCTGTTGCCGGGTAACCGGGTCGATGTGCTGGCGACCAAGACCACCACGGCCGGCAGCAACAGCGCCGTGTCGCGGACCATCCTTGAAAACCTGCGCGTGCTGGCGGTCGACCAGACGGCAGGGACCGACAAGACCCAACCGGTGGTGGTGCGGGCGGTGACGCTGGAGATGTCCGCCACTGAAGCGGAAGCGCTGGTCACTGCGCAAACCGAAGGCAAGCTGCAACTGGCACTGCGCAACCCATTGAACCTGGAGAAAAAAGCCGTAGTGGCCGCGCCAACGCCAGCCGCACCGGTCATGGCGGTCGCTGCCGCTGTGGTGCCACGGCCCGTGCAACGGTTCGCCAAGCCCCAGGACGGCGGCTCGGTCACGGTGATCCGCGGCATCGAAAAAAGCGTGATCAGCCTGCGCTGACAAATATCCACAACACCTGGCCCTGTGATTAAGGCGATACCGCTCCTCTACGGCAGTCAACGAGGACGAGACAATGAACCCCAGTATTCGGCAGCCTTTGGCTGTACCTCGGCGCCAGGAAGGGGCAGTGAGTGTATTGATGGTGATCGCGTTGGTGGCGATTTCCATGATGGCGGCATTGGCCCTGGATGGTGGGCACATGCTGCTGAACAAGACGCGCCTGCAGAACGCAGTGGATGCGGCAGCCCTTGGCGGCGCCAAGACCCTGAGCCAGGTCGCTGGCGGCATCAACATGGCCAGCACGACCCGCGCGGCGGCCCTGGACACGCTGAACAAAAATGCCCAAGCCTCGGGCAACAATGAGTTGTCGACGGCGGTCGCCGGCAACCCGGGCGCGTTTGCCGTGGTGGAGCTGTCCAGCAGCGTCTACGGCCCGTTCTCGTACCCCGGCCCGACGGACGCCAAGTACGTCCGGGTGTCGGTGTCCAGCTATCAGCTGAGCGGTTTTTTCTGGAGCTTCGTGCAGACGATGGGCAGCGCCGGCCTGGGCAGCAAGAAAGTGGCAGCGATTGCCACGGCGGGGCCCAGCCCGACGTCGCCTTGTGACCTGGCACCGCTCATGGTTTGCGGTGATCCGACCCAGTACAACCCGACCGCGGGCAACTTCTGGGGATATCACTTTGGTGGTCTTGAGGTCTTGAAGACGGCTGCGGGGAACTCATCACCCATTGGGCCGGGTAACTTCCAGTTGCTCGATTTCGGCTCCGGTGGCAGCGCGGTCCGCGAAGACCTGGCAGGTGGTGGCTCGGTCTGTCGCAGCGTCGGTGACAACGCCCAGACTTCACCGGGTAACAAAGCCGGACCGACCTCCCAAGGCTTGAACACGCGCTTCGGCATCTACAACGGTCCGGTCAGCGCTTCGGACTATCCACCGGATATTGTCACTACGTCGAGCACGCCGGCGTTGACCTACAACGATGCGCTTTCCCAGGCGCAATACAAAGGCAAGCCCGTCACGTCGAGCAACGGCGATCTCTCGGCCGGCGGCGAGGCGATTCAGGATTACAACGACTGGCGAACCAAGGTCGCCGCCTGTGTGGCGGGGGGCGCCAGCGGTTGCCAGAGCAACGGGGTTTTCGAGCGCCGGATGCTGAAGATCGTGATCGGCAATTGCACCGGCAAGCAGGGCGGCTCAACGTCGATTCCGGTGCTGGGGTTCGGTTGTTATTTCGTCGTGCAGCCGGTCGACGGCGGTGGTTCGGACTCCCTGATCTTTGGCCAGTTCGTCAAGGAATGCGAAGGCGACAACGTGCCTGGCCCTACGCCCTCAAGTGATTCCGGCCCGCAGATCATCCAGCTCTACAAAACCTATCTCAACGGCAGCGGCACTCCGAGCACCGACTCGTAGGAGGCGTCATGAGACATGCCCCATCATTCAAGTCACCGCACGCCCAGCGAGGCGTAGCGCTGGTGGAATTCACCCTGGTGCTGCCGATGTTGCTGCTGCTGTTGCTGGCGTTCGGCGAGTTCGGCCGCATGCTCTACCAGTACAACGTGTTGCTGCAGGCCAGTCGTGATGCCGACCGTTTCGTTGCCAGCCAGGCCTGGAACTCGACCCTTGGCACCATCGCCTTGAGCGGCACGCTCCAGACCCAGACGAAAAACCTCGCCGTGTATGGCGTGCCCAGCGCCACCGGCAGCGCCGTGGTGTCGGGCTTGACCACGGCAAACGTGCAAGTCGCCGCCGTGGGCACCGACCATGTTCGCGTCACCATTACCTACACCTTCTGCCCGGTGATTGGCGCAGGCAACTGCACCGGGTCGATCCCGGGGTTCTTCGGTAACGCCATACCGCTGGGCATCCAGTTGGTCGCGAGCACCGTCATGAGGGCGCTGTGATGAACAACAAATACATGCGCGGTACGTACATCGTGGAGTTTTCCTTCGTCGGCCTGCTGGTCTTCATCCTGCTGTTCGGCGTAGTGGAAATGGGCCGGCTGTACTTCACCGCCAACGCGCTGGACGAGGCCGCGCGCCGCGGTGCGCGCCTGGCGGCCGTGTGCAACATCAGCGATCCGGTGGTACTGCGCCGGGCCATTTTCAACGCCGCGACAGACGCGGGGACCAGCCAACTCATCAGCAGCCTGGCCACCTCGAACCTGGCGCTGACGTACCTGGATGTCAACGGCGCCGTGGTGGCGAACCCCGCCGACACGGCCAGCACCACCGGCTTCCGAGCCATTCGCTACGTCCGGCTGAGCGTGCAGGGCTTCGTGTTCAACCTGTTCATTCCCGGGTTTGGCGTGCCCATTACCTTGCCGGTCTTCAGGGCCACCCTGCCGCGCGAAAGCCTCGGCCGTCATTCCGATTCCGCGGAGATCACACCATGCTGAATACCAGGGAAACCGTACTACCGACCGCCACCGGCAAAGCCGGGCTGCGGTTACTGATCAGCAGCCGTGACGCCTCGTCCCTGCGCGACCTGCAATGCGTCTGCCAGCGCATGCCGTGCCTGGAAGTCAGCACCCGCCTGGTCAGCAATGGACATGTCGATCCGCTCTACGGCCTGGATCGGATGCCCGACCTGTTGCTGTTGCGGGTCAGCCACCTGTGGCGCGAAGAGCTGGCGGCGTTGCTCCAGCGTCCGGCCCATGAGCGTCCACCGATGCTGGTGTGCGGTCTGCTCGGCGAGCAGGAAGGCATGCGCCTGGCGATGCAGGCCGGTGCCCGTGACGTACTGCCCGAACCGTTCGCCGAAACAGAATTGGTGGCCGCCCTGAATCGCCTGGTGACAGAGGTTCGCCTCGGCAATGGCGCCGAAGGCAAGCTGATCGCCGTGGTCAGTGCCAAGGGCGGTTCCGGCGGGACGCTGCTGGCGTGCAACCTGGCCCAGCAGCTCAGCGCCCGGGCGGGCAGTACCCTGTTGTTGGACATGGACCTGCAGTTTGGCAGCGTGACCCATTACCTGGACGTGGCCCAGACCCACAGTCACCTGGAAGTGCTGCAGCAAGTCGACGACCTGGACAGCATCGCGCTGCGAGGTTTCTGCAGCCACTTCAGTCCCACCCTGCATGTGTTGGGTGGCCGGGGCGGTGAACTGTGCCTGCCCCAGGACGCCCAGCCCGAACAGCTCGACACCCTGTTGCAACTGGCCCGCGCCAGTTACGACTGGGTGGTGGTGGACCTGCCGCGCCAGATCGACCACCTCACCGGTACTGTTCTGGAACAAGTGGACCGGGTCTACGTGGTGGTGCAGCAGAGCGTCAGCCACCTGCGCGATGCCAGCGCCCTGGTGCGGATTCTTCGCGAAGACTTGGGTGTGCGCGGCGACCAGTTGCAGATTGTGGTCAACCGCTATGACAAGTCGGCCGCCATCAGCCTCAAGGACATCGGTGAGGCCCTGCGTTGCGTGAACCTGTCCAAACTACCCAATGACTTCAACCTGGTCAGCCAGAGTCAGAACACTGGCGTGCCGTTGGGGCTGCATGCGCCGAAGGCGGCGATTACCACCGCCCTGCGCGATTTGACCGAAGACCTGGTCGGTCACCAGATGGCCAAAGACAAAGGCCTGTTCAAACGCGCCTTCAACCGTTTCTTCGGGGGATGACCCATGATCAGCGACTTCCGCAACCGCTTGCGCAAACAGCCCGGTAAACCCGGCCCTACGACTGCCCAGCAAGGCGACAGCCAGGCGGACACGGCAGAAGCATTGATGCCTTGGGAACAGGCGATCCCCGATGTGCTCTACGAAACCCGCAGCCAGGTCACCCCGGTCGAAGCCGAGTGGCGGGAAAAAATCTACCAGCAGTTGCTCAAGGTCATGGACCTGTCCTTGCTCGATGCCCTTGAGCAAGTCGAGGCCACGCGGCAGATCCGCGACATTTGCCAGCGGCTTCTGGATGAACATTCGGCGCCGGTGAGTTCCGCCAGCCGCCAGTTGATCATCAAGCAGATCACCGACGAAGTCCTTGGACTGGGTCCACTGGAACCGCTGCTGGCCGACCATAGCGTGTCGGACATCCTGGTCAACGGGTTTGCCTCGGTGTATGTCGAGCGCTTCGGCAAGCTGCAAAGGACCGACGTGCGCTTTCGCGATGACCAGCATTTGCTGAACATCATCGACCGCATCGTCTCCAGCCTGGGGCGGCGCATCGATGAGTCGTCGCCGCTGGTGGACGCCCGGCTCAAGGATGGCTCGCGGGTCAACGCGATCATTCCGCCGCTGGCCATCGACGGTCCGAGCATGTCGATCCGGCGTTTTGCCGTGGACCTGCTCAACACCGACAGCTTGATCCAGGTGGGCACCATGACCCCGGCCATCGCCTTGCTGCTCAAGGCCATCGTCCGCGGGCGCCTGAATGTGCTGATTTCGGGCGGGACCGGCAGCGGCAAGACCACCATGCTCAATGTGCTGTCCAGCTTCATTCCCCATAACGAACGAATCGTCACCATCGAGGATTCGGCCGAACTGCAACTGCAACAACCTCACGTGGTGCGTCTGGAAACCCGGCCGTCGAACATCGAGGGACGCGGCGAGGTGAGCCAGCGCGAACTGGTGCGCAACAGCTTGCGGATGCGCCCGGACCGCATTGTCATTGGCGAGGTGCGCGGCGCCGAGGCACTGGACATGCTCACCGCCATGAACACCGGTCACGATGGTTCCCTGACCACCATCCACGCCAACACCGCGCGGGATGCGCTGGGTCGAATCGAGAACATGGTGTCGATGACCGGCGCGACATTTCCGATCAAGGCCATGCGTCAACAAATTGCCTCGGCCATCGATGTGGTGATTCAGCTGGAGCGTCAAGAAGACGGCAAGCGTCGTGTGGTCAGCATGCAAGAGATCAACGGGATGGAAGGAGAGATCATAACCATGACCGAGATTTTCTCTTTCACGCGCCATGGCATCGGTGAACATGGCGAGGTGCTTGGCGATTATCGGCCCAGCGGCATGATCCCGGCCTTCCGCGATGTGCTGGCCAAGCGTGGCATCGAATTGCCGTTGACCCTGTTCCGCCCTGAATGGATGGAGGCTCGGCAGTCATGAACAATATTCCCGGCGAGTTCATCCTGATTTTCCTTGGCATGGTGTTCATTGCGGTCTTCCTGCTCTCCCAGGGCGTGGTGGTGCCGGTGTTCGGCGAGGCTGGCAAGATGCGCAAGCGTATTCGTGGGCGCCTGCATGTGCTGGAGAAGGCCAACCATCTGCCCAACATGCAAACCGTGTTGCGGCAGAAATACCTGACGCGCCTGTCGCCCCTGGAAGCCAGGCTCGAACAGCTGCCGTTCATGGCCAACTTGACACAACTGATCGAGCAGGCCGGTCACGAATACCGCGCCTATCGGGTGATGCTGCTGGGCCTGGCCCTGGGTGTGGCGGCGGGGGCCTTGGTGCTGATGGTTTCGCCGCTCTGGTGGCTGGCGTTGGCGGCGGCGTTTGCGTTCACCTGGCTGCCGGTGCTGAAAATCCTGCGCGACCGCAGCAAGCGTTTCGCCGCGTTCGAGGAAGGTTTGCCGGACGCGCTGGATGCCATGTGTCGGGCCCTGCGCGCCGGTCACCCATTCAACGAAACCCTGCGCCTGGTTGCCGAGGAGCACAAGGGACCGGTCGCCCATGAGTTCGGCATGACCTTCGCCGACATCAACTACGGCAACGATGTGCGCCGGGCCATGCTCGGGTTGTTGGAGCGCATGCCGAGCATGACGGTGATGATGCTGGTGACGTCGATTCTCATCCACCGCGAAACCGGCGGCAACCTGACCGAAGTGCTCGAGCGCCTGAGCCGCTTGATCCGTGGACGCTTTCGCTTCCAGCGCAAGATCCGCACGCTGTCGGCCGAGGGGCGGATGTCGGCCTGGGTGTTGGTGGCGATTCCCTTTGTGCTGGCGGTCGCGATCATCCTCACAAGCCCCAGCTACATGCCGGTGCTGATCAATGATCCCATCGGCCACAAGCTGATCATCGGGGCGTTCTGCGCCATGTTGATCGGGATTTTCTGGATACGAAAAATCATCCGGATCCAGGTTTAAACGCTGTCTTGCCGTGAGGTATCGGTCATGGATTTTCTGCTCGGGTTGTTCAGTCGATTCACCGGGAACGAGGAAGTGGCGCGCCTGTTGTTCATCATTGTGATCGGTCTCAGTACGGTGCTGGCGGTCGCGGCCGTGCTTTTGCTGATGCTGGGCCTGCAAGACCCGGTGCAACGGCGCCTGGCGCTGATCAAGCGAGGGTATTCCGGCAGCACGTCGGGGCAGGACGCGCCGGGTAACCTGCAACTGCTGCTGGAGCGCGTCGGCCAGCGTTTCGCCTCGGCCGATCCGGCCCGGACGTCCGCGACCCAGACCTTGCTTATCCACGCCGGTTATCGCTCCGCTTCGGCGGTGCAGATTTATTGGGCCGTGCGCCTGATGTTGCCGCTGTCGCTGCTCGGCGTTTCGGTGTTGCTGGTGCCGATGATCAAAGTTTCCGGCGTCTTCGTGCTGTTGGCGGTCACCCTGATGGCGGGCGTCGGCTGGCTGCTGCCGGCAATCTATGTCGGCAAGCGTAAACAGGCACGGCAGGGCCGGCTGCGGGCTGCGTTTCCCGATGCTCTGGACTTGATGGTGGTGTGTGTCGAATCGGGCCTGGCCCTGCCCACCACCATAGAACGGGTGGCGGAAGAGATGTCGGTCAGCCAGGTTGAGCTGGCTGAAGAATTGGCCCTGGTGAACGCGCAGATCCGCGCCGGGATTACCAGTACCGAGGCCCTCAAGCAACTGGCCGTGCGCACCGGACTGGAAGATATCCAGGGTTTGGTCAGCCTGTTGGCACAGAGCATTCGCTTCGGCACCAGCGTGGCCGATACCCTGCGAATCTATGCCGATGAATTCCGTGATCGGCGCACCCAGGCGGCTGAAGAGATGGGCGCAAAAATTGGCACCAAGCTGATCTTCCCGCTGATCTTCTGCCTGTGGCCAAGCTTCTTCCTGGTTGCCATCGGCCCTGCAATGATCGGCGTGTTCAGGGCCTTCGGGAATATGTAGGACGGTCTGCCCGAGACTTAAAAAGCATTCCCCTCTGGGCCGCGCAGCGGCCCTGTTTTTTTGCGGCTGCTGCGCACCCGAGCGGGAGCAAGCTCCCTCGCCACGGTTATTGTGGTGATACCAATCCCCAGCCAGACACCCGCCCTTGTGGCGAGGGAGCTTGCTCCCGCTGGGCCGCGCAGCGGACCCTGGCTTTCTGCGGCTGCTGCGCACCCGAACGGGAGCAAGCTCCCTCGCCACCGGTATTGCTGCTACGCCAATCCCCAAGCAAAAAAGCACTTGATGTGCCCAAACCAAAAGATCGCAGCCTTCCCCAGCGCCTACTTGGAATCTGAAGTAGGCGCTGGGGAAGGCTGCGATCTTTTTGCTTCTAGCCCAGGCTCATTTACTGCTGGTGATTTCTCCCCCCGAATCCTGGTCAAAGAATTCCGGGATCGGGTAGTTGAAGCTGTTGAGCCAGCGCTGCATGGCCATCTCGCGTTCGGCGGCCGAGGCGGTTTGCAGGTTGGTGGACGCTACGACGCCCCGTATCTGCAGCTGCATCCAGCTTTCGGTGCCTTGCTGTGCTGCCGAGGAGGGGCCTGGGTCAATCGCCCAGGCGGTGGCGGACAGGCAAGCCATGCCCATGATCATCAACTGTTGGATTTTCATCTCTAGGACTCCTCGTAACGCTCTACTTGACCGCACTGGATGAGGCATCGACGACCTCGTTCAGGCGGTTCGCTTGGGACGTCACTGCTTTGTTGGCCGAGCCCCTGATTTTTTCCGCGCGGGCCTGGGCATCTGCCACTTGTTGGGGGGTGAGCTTGCTCATGTTCGCCAGTTCGGCAGCCTGCTTCCAGTTATCCTGATAAATCAGCAGCGTCACCATATTGAGCGCTGCCAGCGTGTCAGACTGCTGCAGTTCCATGGCGGTCATGAACTCGAAGCGGGCTTCGGCAATGCGCCGTTGGTTGAGGTAGACGACCCCCAGATCGTTGCGGACCTTGCCTTCAGTCGGCGCCATTTTCGCTGCGCGTTCGAGGTGTTCCGTGGCGCTGGCGTTATCGTTCCTGGCGGCGGCCAACTGGCCCAGGCCATGCTCGCCATCGGACGCCAGGCAAGTCCCGAGCAAGCTTTTATACAAGGGTTCGGCCTCGTTACGCCCCATCAGGCGCAGCACCCGAGCCTTGCGCAGGCGCACCTGGACAAGGTCATTGGGCAGGCGCTCGAGGTTCGCCAGGCTCGCGTATAAACGCCCTTCGTTGGCCATGTCGTCAGCCAGGTTCAGCGCCAGCTCCTGATCAGCCTCGGGCTTGGCGCAACTGGCCGAGCGTGAAGCCACACCATTGCTGGCGCAGCCGGCGAGCATCAGCGCTGCCGTTATCGCAATCACCGCTTTCATTGAGTATCCCCCGGTACCAGGTGGAAGGGTCGGCACGTTGAACTTCAGCGGCCGGCTCATTGCGAGAGCCCGCTGCGGTTGTCGAACTCGCCATGTTCGAGGAAGTACATGCGGTAGAAATTCGGGTCGTAGTTGCGCAGTTGCTCACCCGGCAGTGTCGGCAGTTGCGCATCGGCGGCCAGGGGTTGGACCAGGTGTGGCGTGACGATCATCAGCAACTCGCGTTCCTCGCGGTTGATGGAATTGTCGCGAAAGAACGCGCCGAGGATCGGAATGTCGCCCAGCCCCGGAAACTTGTTCACTTGAGAGCTATTGCGTGTGCTGATCAGGCCACTGATGACGAAGCTTTCGCCATCGGCCAACGCGATGCTGGTATCGGTACGGCGTACCGTGAGGGCCGGAACCAGAGTCCCGGCAATGTTCACCGCGTTGGTGAAGTCCAGTTCGCTGACTTCCGGGGCGACCTTCAGCGCTATGCGGTTTTTGCCGATGACGGTGGGTGTCAGGGTCAGGCGGATGCCGAACTCCTTGTACTCGATGGAGACGTTATCGCTGCCGGCACTGGGCACCGGGATCGGCACCTCGCCGCCGGCCAGGAAACTTGCACTCTGCCCGCTGAGAGCCACCAGGCTGGGGCGCGCCAGGGTATAGGCAAAGCCGCTGCCCTCCAGCGCGTTGATCATCAACAGCGTCTTGCCGGTGGCAAACGACAGATTGAACATATCGTTATTGACCGGCAATGAGGGCCGGACAATACCGCCAATAGTGGGCAAGGTTCTCGGCGCACCGAACAGGAAGTTACCGCGACTGCCGAAAATCGACGTCGAGGCTTCCTTGAGCTTGGTCCGGCTGACTTCAACGAAGCGGATATCGGTCTGCACCTGGGCAAGGAGCATCGGGTCCTCGGAAGGCCCGCTGGCCACGCTGGTCAGCGCTGCGGTGGCCCTGCCTTTGACGAAGACCATGCTCTGGCGCGGGGTTTTCGAACAATCCGTCCAGACCATCAGGCTGGTGGCCCCGGGCATCAGGCCCGTGAGGATGAACGAATCGCTGCCGCTGGGCTGCACATCGGCAATTTTCGGGTCGCCCACCGCCAACTTCGTCACGGGAGCAAGGATGCGCAATTCGTTCTGCAGGCCCTGGCCGACCTCGAAGGTCGCCGGCAGGTTTTCCAGTTGGGAACAATTGGCCGTCGCGGCCTGAGCGGCATTCAGGCCGAGGCCCATCCAGAACATGCCATGGATTAATTGTTTTAATGCGGGCACGGTACGATTAGACATAAGTGATCCTCGACAGATGGGCCATTCTTGGCTAACGAGCTGCCACGGATCACTTTTCGGGGCCCGGGCCACCCCTTTTCATTTCACCTGACCACCCCAGAGGCGTCAGCGACAGGCCTGGCTGTACGCAAGCAGGCACATCACACCGACGGGACTGATCATCAGGCGCTTTCGAAGCATTTTCGAAACCCTGATATCCGGGTTTCCAGCCAGAGTGAGAAGCGGCCATCGGGTCACCTCCCGGACGGTCAAATCAACCGCCCGATCTCTTCCTCCTGACGGTAGACCACCCATAGCAAAGCGCCATTCGTAATGTGAAATTTCTGTCTAAAAACTGACGTTAGGAGAATTCCGGAAATTGTGACCGTCAAAAAAATGTCTTATCCAGCATGGCGAGGGTTGAATTGCATACCGGAGAGCCGCGAATACAAATTTTGACAACACCATAAAAAAAGGCCCGTCGGGTTAACCGTACGGGCCTTCGGATGATTGATCGCAATCAGTGCTTGCTGTCTTGGTCCGACATCGCCAGCAATTGCTTCTCCTGGTTCCAGTCGAACGGCTCGTCGTTCTGTTCCGCTTCGAAACGACGCTCTTCCAGGGCCTGGTACAAGGCGATTTCCTCGTCCGGCATGTAATGCAGGCAATCACCGGCGAAGTACCAGAGCAGGTCGCGAGGCACCAGGTGGGCGATCTGCGGATAACGCACGATGACCTGGCACAGGAGGTCCTGGCCCAAGTATTGGCTTTCGATCGGATCGACGGGGAGCTGCGCTCGCAGCTCGTCGAAGCGCTCCAGGAACAGGGCATGGCTTTCTTCGGGAACCTGCTCGGCCTCACCCACGGCGACCAGGATGCTGCGCAAGTGGTCCAGCAAGACAAGGTGATCGGCAACGATGTTGGACACGAGATAAGTCCTCAAGAGCAAAACGGGCGCAGGAGTATAAAGCCCTTGCGCCCGCTTTTATAGCTGACCGGCGTACCTGTCCGTCAGGATCAACGGACCTTGCCTTGCGCCAGCGTCAGCTCTTGCTTATCGAAGTCATCCACGTCGATGACCTTGCGTCGCGCCGCTTCGGCCGCACGCAGGGTCTGCGCTTCACCGGCTTGCAGCACGCCGGCTTCCAAGGCTGCGTCGATAAGATGCTCACCGGGCGCCGGATTGAGTTGGCCTTGCTTGAGCGCGATGTGCAGCTTTTTGTGCAGTGGTTGGGCGGCGGCCAGCAGGTCACTGGCGTGTTGCAGCGCGCCCACCGGGTCGTCGGCCGATTGCGGGCGATAACAGCCCTGCAATAATTCTTCGAGGGTCGGGTCGCCCTTGGTTCGACCGATGACCGCCGCCACCTCGGCGTCCAGCCTGTCGCTCGGGCCTTTATGGCGACGACCGAAGGGGAATACCACCAAGCGCAACAGGCAACCGAGTACGCGGTTCGGGAAGTTGCCCAGCAATTCATCCAGTGCACGCTCCGACTGGCCCAGGCTTTCTTCCATGGCCCAGGTGAACAATGGCGCCATGTGGTCCGGGGAGTCGAGGTCGTGGTAGCGCTTGAGCGCCGCGGATGCCAGGTACAGGTTGCTCAATACATCACCCAGGCGTGCCGACAACCGTTCACGGCGTTTGAGCTCGCCTCCCAGCAACATCATGCTCAGGTCCGCCAGCAGGGCGAATGCTGCTGCCTGTCGGTTGAGCGCGCGGAAATAACCCTGGCTCAAGGCATTGCCGGGAGTTCGTTCGAAACGCCCCAGGCCCAGGTTGAGCACCAAGGTGCTGGCGGCGTTGCTGATGGCAAAGCCAATGTGCTTGAGCAGCAATCCGTCGAATTCCAGCAGTGCCTGGTCCTTGTCGTCGCGGGTTGCCAGGGCCATTTCCTTGAGCACGAATGGATGGCAGCGAATGGCCCCCTGGCCAAAGATCATCAGGTTGCGCGACAGGATATTCGCGCCTTCCACGGTGATGAAGATCGGCGCACCTTGCCAGCTGCGCCCCAGGTAATTGTTCGGGCCCATGATGATGCCCTTGCCGCCATGCACGTCCATGGCGTGGCTGATGCACTCTCGGCCACGCTCGGTCAGGTGGTACTTGAGAATGGCGGACAACACCGAAGGTTTTTCCCCCAGGTCCACCGCGTTGGCGGTCAGCATGCGTGCCGCGTCCATCATCCAGGCGTTGCCACCGATACGCGCCATGGCTTCCTGGATGCCCTCGAATGCCGAGAGCGGCACGTTGAACTGTTCGCGCACCTGGGCGTACTGGCCAGTCACCAGGCTGGTGAACTTCGCCGCACCCGTGCCGACTGCCGGCAAGGAAATCGAGCGCCCGACCGACAGGCAATTCATCAGCATCATCCAGCCCTTGCCGAGCATCGCCTGGCCGCCGATGAGGAAGTCCAGGGGAATGAATACGTCCTTGCCCCAATTCGGTCCGTTCATGAAAGCGGCGCCGAGGGGCAGGTGACGGCGACCGATGTGGACGCCGGGGGTGTCGGTGGGAATCAGCGCGAGACTGATGCCCAGGTCTTCTTCATCGCCCAGCAAATGGTCGGGGTCATAGGCCTTGAAAGCCAGGCCCAGCAGGGTCGCTACCGGGCCGAGGGTGATGTAGCGCTTTTCCCAATTCAGGCGCAGGCCCAAGGTTTGCTGGCCTTGCCATTCACCCTTGCAGATGATGCCGGTGTCGGGCATCGCCCCGGCGTCGGAGCCGGCCAGCGGCCCGGTCAGGGCGAAGCAGGGGATATCGTCGCCACGGGCCAGGCGCGGCAGGTAGTGGTCACGTTGTTCATCGGTGCCATAGTGCAGCAGCAGTTCCGCCGGGCCGAGGGAGTTGGGCACCATCACGGTGGACGCCAGGTCGCCGCTGCGGGTGGCCAGCTTCATCGCCACTTGGGAGTGGGCATAGGCGGAGAATCCCTTGCCGCCGTATTCCTTGGGAATGATCAAGGCGAAGAAACCATGGGCCTTGATGTGCGCCCAGGCTTCGGGCGGCAAGTCCATGGCCTGGCCGATCTGCCAGTCGGTGACCATCGCGCAGAGTTCCTCGGTGGGGCCGTCGAGAAACGCTTGCTCTTCTTCGGTCAGTCTGACCTTGGGGTAGGCCAGCAGCGTGTCCCAGTCCGGACGCCCGCTGAACAGTTCACCGTCCCACCACACCGTGCCGGCGTCGATGGCGTCGCGCTCGGTCTGGGACATGGGGGGGAGGGTTTTCTGGAACCAGTCGAACATCGGCGCACTGAAATACCGGCGCCGCAGGTCCGGTAGCAGCAGCGGGGCCGCGACGGCGGCGAGCACGACCCAGAGAACCAGCATCAGCCAGCCGGGCGCGTGGCTGAAGATGCCCATGGCCAGCAGGTAGACCGCGACGATGCCCAGCGCGGGCAGCGGGTCGGTGCGCCGATGCGCCAGCCAGGCGATCCCGATGATCAGTACCAGTAACCACAACAACAGCATATGTAATCCTCCGTGAACCAGGGCAAACCGACCTTCAGAGCGTAGACGGCCTCTGCAAAACCGGCGGTCGGCGCGATGGGACAGGTTTCGTGGGAAATCCTGGGTGCATTGCGCCAGTCTGGTTGGCAACAGCCGTGGGAAATCGTTCGTTGATAGCGTGAGAAAACGCCATTGTTTGGCCGAAATGTCGTTATTGCCGGGCCAGCGCTGTGGATAGACTCAGCAATTTGCGAACCGATGTCCTGTGGCGAGGGAGCTTGCTCCCGCTCGGTTGCGCAGCAACCGCATAAAGCTGGGGCCGCTGCGCAGCCTAGCGGGAGCAAGCGCCCTCGCCACATGTCGCCCCGCGCGACGATTTGAGTCGAGCCTGATCCGGCGTATGCTGCTGCGGCATTTATCCATCGAGGAAGCCGTGATGCTGAAGATCTGGGGTCGGAAAAATTCGTCGAATGTGCGCAAGGCGTTGTGGTGCGCCGAAGAGTTGGGGCTGGCCTATGAGGCCATCGATGCGGGCGGTGCGTTCGGTGTGGTGGACACCCCCGAGTACCGGGCGAAGAACCCCAACGGCCGCGTGCCGATGATCGAAGACGACGGCTTCGTGCTCTGGGAGTCCAATACCATTGTGCGTTACCTGCTGGCCCGTCATGCGTCGGGTTCGGCCTGGTACCCCACGGATGCCCAGGCCCGTGCCAACGCGGAAAAATGGATGGACTGGACCACGTCCAGCTTTGCTGGCCCGTTTCGCACTGTGTTCTGGGGCGTCTTGCGCACCCCGGCCGAGCAGCAGGACTGGGCCGCCATCGAGGCGGCGATCAAGGAATGCGAAAGCTTGCTGGCAATGGCGGAGCAGGCCCTGGGCGAGCATCCTTACCTCTCGGGTAAGGAAATCGGCCTGGGCGACATTCCCCTGGGCAGTTTCATTTATGCCTGGTTCGAGATGCCTATCCAGCGTGCCGCGCTGCCGAACGTCCAGGCCTGGTACACGCGGTTGCAGCAGCGCCCGGCGTATCGCAAAGCGGTCATGACCGCGTTGACTTAATACTTACTATCGACACACTTGACTGTACTTGTGCGGCGACGCCAAGCACCATTGCCTTCGTGCGCCGTGGTTGTATTGCTCGCCGCCCGCCCTTATCCAATTTTTCTTCTTTCCCTTCTTGGTGCGTAATCCGATATGAGTTCCGCTCTGTCCATCCGGCAGTTAACCAAAACCTACGGCAACGGTTTCCAGGCCTTGAGTGGTATCGATCTGGACGTCGCCGAAGGTGATTTTTTCGCCTTGCTTGGCCCCAACGGCGCCGGCAAGTCCACCACCATCGGCATTCTTTCAACGTTGGTGAACAAGACCAGCGGCACGGTGAATATCTTCGGCCATGACCTGGACCGCGAGCCTGCCGCCCTCAAGCGCTGCATCGGCGTGGTCCCTCAGGAATTCAACTTCAACCAGTTTGAAAAGACCTTCGACATCGTCGTGACCCAGGCCGGTTACTACGGCATCCCGCCGAAGATCGCCAATGAGCGTGCCGAGCAGTACCTGACCCAGCTGGGCTTGTGGGACAAGCGTGACGTGCCGTCCCGTTCATTGTCCGGCGGCATGAAGCGCCGTTTGATGATCGCCCGCGCCCTGGTGCACGAGCCGCGTTTGCTGATCCTCGACGAGCCGACCGCAGGCGTGGACATCGAACTGCGTCGTTCGATGTGGACCTTCCTGACCGAGCTGAACCAGAAAGGCATCACCATCATCCTCACCACGCATTACCTGGAAGAGGCCGAACAGCTGTGCCGCAACATCGGCATCATCGACCATGGCACCATCGTCGAGAACACCAGCATGCGCCAGTTGCTCAGCCAGTTGCATGTGGAAACCTTTTTGCTGGACCTGAAAAACGGCCTGGCAGTGGCGCCCCAGCTCATCGGCTATCCGGCCCGCCTGCTGGACGGTCATACCTTGGAAGTGCAGGTGGACAAAGCCGTCGGCATCACCGGCTTGTTCACGCAACTGGCCCTGCAGAACATCGAAGTGCAGAGCCTGCGCAACAAGACCAATCGCCTCGAGGAGTTGTTCGTGTCTTTGGTGGAGAAAAATCTGGCGAAGGTGGCGGTATGAGTTCCGAACTACGACCCAACCTCATCGCCCTCAATACCATTGTTTACCGTGAAGTCCGGCGTTTCATGCGGATCTGGCCGCAGACCCTGCTACCGCCGGCCATCACCATGGTTTTGTACTTTGTGATCTTTGGCAACCTGATCGGCCGGCAAATCGGCGACATGGGTGGCTTCACGTACATGGACTACATCGTGCCGGGGCTGATCATGATGTCGGTGATCACCAACGCCTACGGCAACGTGGTGTCGAGTTTCTTCGGCAGCAAGTTCCAGCGTTCCATCGAAGAACTGATGGTTTCGCCGGTCTCGCCCCATACGATCCTCATCGGCTACACCCTGGGCGGCGTGTTGCGCGGCTTGGCCGTGGGCCTGATCGTGACGTTGCTATCGTTGTTCTTTACCCACTTGCAGGTGCATCACCTGGGGGTGACGATACTGGTGGTAGTGCTCACGGCCACGATTTTTTCGCTGCTGGGCTTCATCAATGCCGTGTTCGCGCGCAACTTCGACGACATCTCGATCATCCCAACATTCGTGCTCACGCCATTGACCTACCTGGGCGGAGTGTTCTACTCGATCTCGCTGCTGCCACCTTTCTGGCAGACCGTGTCCTTGGCCAACCCGGTGCTGCACATGGTCAACGCCTTCCGCTATGGCATCCTCGGGGTGTCGGATATCAAGATCAGCATTGCGATCA
The DNA here is from genome assembly GCF_001269755.1 of Pseudomonas sp. Q12-87. Classification (NCBI taxonomy): domain Bacteria; kingdom Pseudomonadati; phylum Pseudomonadota; class Gammaproteobacteria; order Pseudomonadales; family Pseudomonadaceae; genus Pseudomonas; species Pseudomonas sp. Q12-87. The sequence continues at coordinate 147,933 of NZ_LHVI01000011.1, forward strand.
CCTTCATGCTGGTGGCGACTGTGGTGCTTTATGTCAGCTGCGCGCGGCTGCTGGTGAGTGGGCGGGGGATGCGTACCTGACACGCTGTGCCTATTGCAGAACCCCTGTGAGAGCGAGCTTGCTCGCGATGGCGCCAGCCAGGACAGCGCAAATGGCCTCCATTATCGGGGGCCTTTTTGTATCTCACATCCGGCTTTTCTTGCGCCGCCGCCATTGCCGCGCTACCCACCAGCGCCAGTAACTCATGGTGACGAAGTAGGCGAGGGCGCCGAGAACCAGGCCAGTCACCACCGAGCCCAGCAGGAACGGCTGCCACAAAGTCGACAACTGGCCGCTGATCCATTCCCAGGTCAATTCTTCCGGCAGCGTGCGGGCCGGCACGTCCATCAGCCAGGCACCGGTCTGGTAGGTGCAGAAAAACACCGCCGGCATGGTGATCGGGTTGGTCAGCCAGACCAGGCTCACCGCGATCGGCATGTTGCCACGCACCGCGATGGCAAGGGCGGCGGCCAATAACATTTGCAGGGGGATGGGCAGGAACGCGGCAAACAGGCCAACGGCCATTGCCCGGGCCACTGAGTGCCGATTGAGGTGCCAAAGGTTGGGATCGTGCAGCAGGGTGCCGAGAAAACGTAAGGATTTATGTTCCCGGATGCTCTCTGGGTCTGGCATGTAGCGTTTGAATAGGCGCCGGGGCATATGGCTTCTCGGTCGGTTCAAAGCAATAAAGCGGCAAGTATGTCCGGATTCTACGGCCGGCAGATTCAGACTTTGTGACAATTGATAACGCCCACGGTGCCCGAGACCGGCTAAGCCTAGAGAAAGGACGCTCAAGGATGGGTTTATGCGCACAGGGTTGGTCGCGCTTGCACTGGGGCTGTTGGCCCCGGTTTTTTTTCCGGCGCTGCCGCCGTTATGGCTCGTTGCAGCCATGCCGGTGCTGGCGCTGATGATGGTGCCGTTTCGAGCCTACCCGCTGGGTTTTTTCCTGTTCGGGTTGGCTTGGGCGTGCCTGTCGGCGCAGCAGGCTCTGGACGACCGGCTGCCTGCCACGTTGGATGGAGAAACCCGTTGGGTCGAAGGACGCGTCGTCGGCTTGCCGCAACACAGCGATGGCGTGGTGCGCTTCGAGCTGGCCGATGCCCGGTCGCGTCGCACCCGGCTGCCGGCATCGATGCGCCTGGCCTGGTTTGGGGGGCCACCTGTCAGCAGCGGCGAGCGATGGCGCTTGGCGGTAAAACTCAAGCGGCCCGCCGGGTTGTTGAATCCCCATGGCTTCGACTATGAAGCCTGGCTGTTGAGCCGGGGCGTTGGCGCGACCGGTACGATCAAGGCTGGCCAACTGCTGCAACCGGCCCGAGGCGCGTGGCGCGACGGTATCCGACAGGCACTCGCGCAGGTCGACGCCCAAGGCCGTTCCGGGGCGCTGGCGGCGTTGGTCCTGGGCGATGGCGCTGGTTTGAGTCGCGAGGACTGGCAAGTACTGCAAGACACCGGCACCGTTCATTTACTGGTGATCTCCGGGCAGCACATCGGTCTGCTCGCCGGGCTGGTTTACCTGATGGTCGCGGGTGCGGCACGTTTTTGCGTGTGGCCGGGGGCGCTGCCGTGGTTGCCTTGGGCCTGTGCGCTGGCCTTCATCGCGGCACTGGGCTACGGCTTGCTTGCCGGCTTCGAAGTGCCGGTGCGGCGGGCCTGTACGATGATCGGCCTGGTGCTGTTGTGGCGTTTGCGCTTCAAGCATCCGGACCCATGGTGGGCCTGGTTGCTGGCTTTCGTTGGGGTGTTGGTGTTCGATCCGCTCGCCAGCCTGCGACCGGGGTTCTGGCTGTCGTTCGCCGCCGTCGCTATCTTGATATTCACCTTCGGCGCTCGCCTGGGGCCCTGGCGCTGGTGGCAAACCTGGACCCGTGCCCAATGGCTGGTTGCGGTCGGTCTGTGTCCGTTGTTGTTGATCCTGGGCTTGCCCGTCAGCCTCAGCGGGCCGCTGGTGAATCTGTTTGCGGTGCCCTGGATCAGCCTGTTGGTGCTGCCGTCGGCACTGCTTGGCACGGTGTTGTTGCCCGTGCCGTTCATTGGGCAAGGGTTGCTGTGGATCGCTGGTGGGCTGATCGATCTGCTGTTCCAGGGGCTCGCGCTGATTGCCGGGCGCATGCCCGCCTGGGTCCCCGTTGCGGGGCCGCCGTGGGCCCTGGTCATCGCCGCCCTTGGGGCTTTTTTGCTGCTGCTTCCCAACGGCGTGCCGCTGCGCTTGCTGGGCTGGCCGATGATGCTGCTGATGGTATTTCCACCGCGAGAAGACGTCCCGCCAGGACACGCCGAAGTCTGGCAATTGGACGTGGGCCAGGGGCTGGCGGTGCTGGTACGCACCCGTCATCACGTCTTGCTTTACGACGCCGGGCCGCGTTTCGGCGACGCCGACGTGGGCGAACGCATCGTGCTGCCCACCTTGCGCAAGCTGGGCGTGCGTGGTCTGGACCTGATGTTGCTCAGCCATGCGGACGCCGATCACGCCGGCGGTGCCCGCGCCGTGCGCAATGGGCTGCCAACGTTACGGGTGATCAGTGGCGATCCTGACGCGCTGCCCGACGAGTTGAACGCCGGACCCTGCAACAGCGGCGAGCGTTGGGAATGGGACGGGGTCGGGTTCGAGTTGTGGCAATGGCCATCAGCCCTGGAAAGCAACCAGAAATCCTGCGTCCTGCAGGTGGACGCAGGCGGCGAACGCTTGCTGCTGACCGGCGATATCGACACCCGTGCCGAGCGCGCCCTGCTGGACGGGCCCTTGGCGGTGCAAACCCAATGGCTGGCCGCGCCTCATCACGGCAGCCGCAGTTCGTCGTCGATGGCGCTGTTGTCGCGCCTCAAGCCTCATTCGGTGTTGATTTCCCGGGGGCAGGGCAACGCCTTCGGTCACCCCCATCCGCAGGTGATGGCGCGGTATCGCTGGTCTGGCGTGGCGATTTATGACAGCGCCGAACTGGGCGCCATTCGTCTGCAACTGGGCGCCTTCGAGCCGCCGAGCACCCAGGCCGGGCAGCGGCGCTACTGGCGCGACCCGCCGCCCGCCGGGCCGGCGCTGCAACATTGATCCAGCTCAACCGAGCGAGGCGCTTGTCGGCGCAGCGGGTCTGCAAAGCGAGTCTGTGTGATAAAGTGGCGCACTTTTTCGAGGGGGCAGTCACTGTGTGGGAATTGGTCAAATCTGGCGGCTGGATGATGTTGCCGATCATTCTGAGTTCCATCGCGGCACTGGGTATCGTTGCCGAACGCCTGTGGACCCTGCGGGCCAGCCGCGTGACCCCGGAGCATTTGCTCGGGCAGGTCTGGGTCTGGATCAAGGACAAGCAGCTCAACAAGGACAAGCTCAAGGAGCTGCGGGCCAGCTCGCCCCTGGGTGAAATCCTCGCCGCCGGGCTGGCGAACTCCAAGCATGGTCGCGAGATCATGAAGGAGTGCATCGAGGAAGCCGCCGCCCGGGTCATCCATGAACTGGAGCGCTACATCAACGCCCTCGGTACCATCGCCGCCATGTCCCCGTTGTTGGGCCTGCTGGGTACGGTGCTGGGCATGATCGATATTTTCAGCGCCTTTACCGGCTCCGGCATGAGCACCAACGCCGCCGTGCTGGCGGGTGGGATTTCCAAGGCATTGATTACCACGGCGGCTGGCCTGATGGTGGGGATTCCGTCGGTGTTCTTCCACCGTTTCCTGCAACGGCGCGTTGACGAATTGGTCGTCGGCATGGAGCAGGAAGCCATCAAGCTGGTCGAGGTGGTGCAGGGCGACCGTGACGTCGACCTGGCCGGGGGCAAGAAGTGAAATTCCGCCGCAAACCTCGGGAAAACATCGAAATCAATCTGGCCTCGCTGATTGACGTGGTGTTCATCCTGCTGCTGTTTTTCGTCGTGACCACCACGTTCACCCGTGAAACCCAGCTCAAGGTTGAATTGCCGCAAGCCGTCAGTGGCTCGCCGGCTGAAGACCAGCAACTGAAAAACCTGGAAATCACCATCAGCGCCGAAGGTGCGTTTTCGGTGAATAACCAGTTGCTGCCAAAGAGCGACCTGGCGAGCCTGATCGATGCGCTGCAGAAGGAATCCGGCGGCGATACCAATCTGCCGCTGTCCATCAGCGCCGATGGCAAGACCCCTCATCAATCGGTGATCACCGCCATGGACGCGGCCGGCAAGCTCGGCTTCAGCCATCTGCGCATGACCACGGTCGAGGCGGCGCCTGCTCCCTGATGGCCATGTCCGATCGATTGCTTGCCGCGTGGTACGAAGGTCATCCGGCCCTGGTGGCGTTGCGTCCGCTGGAGTGGCTGTACCGCCGGGTGGTGGTGGGCAAGCGTGAGCGATTCCTGGCCGGGGAAGGCGAGATTTACCAGCCAGCCGTGCCGCTGATCGTGGTCGGTAACATCACGGTTGGTGGCACCGGCAAGACACCGCTGATCCTGTGGTTGATCCAGCACTGCCAGCGCAGTGGCCTGCGCGTCGGTGTGGTTAGCCGCGGCTACGGCGCCAAGCCGCCGCACCTGCCCTGGCGAGTGGCGGCCGAGCAGGGCGCCGACATCGCCGGTGACGAGCCGCTGCTGATCGTCCAGCGCACGGGTGTGCCGTTGATGATCGATCCGGATCGCAGCCGCGCCGTCCGGGCACTGCTGGACGCTGAGCCGCTGGACCTGATCCTGTCCGACGACGGTATGCAGCATTATCGACTGGCCCGGGACCTCGAACTGGTGCTGATCGACAATGCCCGTGGCCTGGGCAATCGCCGCTGCCTGCCCGCCGGCCCGTTGCGCGAGCCGGTCGAGCGCCTGCAATCGGTTGACGCCGTGCTGTACAACGGCGCCGATGACGACCGCGAAGACGGCTTTGCCTTGGTCCTGCAGCCCACTGAGCTGGTAAACCTGGCCAGTGGCGAACGACGGCCCCTCGACCATTTCTCTCCCGGCCAGGCCCTTCACGCCGTGGCCGGCATCGGCAATCCCCAGCGTTTCTTCAAGACCCTCGAAACGCTACACTGGCGACCAATACCGCACGGGTTCGCCGATCATGCTCAATACAGCGCCCAAGCGTTGAGCTTCACGCCTTCGTTGCCCGTGGTCATGACGGAAAAGGACGCGGTCAAATGCCGCGCCTTTGCCGCGCCTGACTGGTGGTACCTGGCGGTGGATGCTGTGCCGTCGCCAGCCTTCAGGGCGTGGTTCGATACGCAGTTGATGCGCCTGTTGCCGGATCGGCTTTTGCCTTAAAACCTTTTATCCAGGGGACTTCCATGGACACCAAACTGCTCGATATTCTGGCCTGCCCTGTCTGCAAAGGCCCGCTCAAACTCAGCGCCGACAAGACCGAACTGATCAGCAAGGGCGCGGGCCTGGCCTATCCGATCCGTGATGGCATCCCGGTGATGCTCGAAAGCGAAGCCCGCACCCTGACCACCGACGAGCGCCTGGATAAATGACCACAGCCTTTACCGTCGTCATTCCGTCGCGCTTCGCTTCGACGCGCCTGCCCGGCAAGCCGTTGCTGGTGATCGCCGGCAAGCCGATGATCCAGCACGTCTGGGAACAGGCCAGCAAAAGCAGCGCCCAGCGTGTGGTGGTGGCAACGGACGATGCGCGCATCGTCGAGGCTTGCAAAGGCTTTGGCGCCGAGGTCGTGTTGACTCGCGAAGACCATAATTCCGGCACCGATCGCCTGGCCGAGGTCGCCGCAAAGCTGGGCCTGGCGCCTGACGCCATCGTGGTCAATGTGCAGGGTGACGAACCGCTGATCCCGCCGAGCGTGATTGATCAGGTCGCCGCCAACCTCGCCGCCCACACCGAAGCGCGCATGGCGACCCTGGCCGAGCCGATCGAGGATGTGCAGACCCTGTTCAACCCCAACGTGGTGAAGGTGGTCAGCGACCTCAACGGCCTGGCCTTGACCTTCAGCCGTGCAACGTTGCCCTGGGCGCGGGATGCATTCGCCCAAAGCCGCGACGTGATGCCCGAAGGCGTACCGTACCGCCGCCACATCGGCATCTATGCCTACCGTGCCGGTTTCCTCCAGGACTTCGTCGCCTGGGGGCCGTGCTGGCTGGAAAACACCGAATCCCTGGAACAGCTGCGTGCCCTGTGGCACGGCGTGCGCATCCATGTGGCCGATGCATTGATCGCCCCGCCGACTGGCGTCGATACCCCTGAAGACCTTGAGCGCGTTCGTCGCTTGCTGGAGGCCTGATGCGGGTTCTGTTCGTCTGCCTCGGCAACATCTGCCGCTCGCCCACCGCCGAAGCCATCCTGCGACAAAAGTTGCGCGAGGCTGGGTTGGAGGGGCAGGTGGAAGTCGCTTCCGCCGGCACCGGTGACTGGCACGTGGGCAAGGCGCCGGACAAGCGCAGCCAGGCGGCCGCATTAAATCGGGGTTACGACTTGTCGGCCCAGCGCGCGCAGCAGGTGACCCGCGCCGACTTCGCCACCTACGACCTGATCCTGGCGATGGACAGCAGCAACCTGCGCAACCTCAAGGCCCTGCAACCAGCGAATGGCAAGGCCGAGCTGGACCTGTTCCTGCGGCGCTATGAAGCCGAGCTCGATGACGTGCCGGACCCGTATTACGACGGCGAGCAGGGCTTCGAGCAAGTACTGGACTTGATCGAACACGCTACGGATCGCCTGGTGATCGAATTGAAGGGCCGCTTATGACTTTGCAGGTACAGGCGGGCGCCAGTCTCAAGCCCTTCAACAGCTTCGGTGTGGACGTGAAGGCCCGGCTGTTCGCCGAAGCCCACGGCGATGATGATGTTCGCGAAGCGCTGGCCTATGCCGATGAACATGCGGTGCCGCTGCTGGTGATCGGCGGCGGCAGCAACCTGCTGCTGACCGGCGATATCGATGCGTTGGTGTTGCGCATGGCCAGCAAAGGGATTCGCCTGCTCAGCGACGACGGCGAACGGGTGATAATCGAGGCCGAAGCAGGGGAGCCCTGGCATCCTTTCGTCCAGCACACGCTGGCGCAGGGTTGGTCGGGACTGGAAAATCTCAGCCTGATCCCCGGAACCGTGGGCGCGGCACCCATGCAAAACATCGGCGCCTACGGTGTTGAGATCAAGGACGTCTTCGCCGGCCTCACGGCCCTCGACCGTCAAACCGGTGAATTACGTGAGTTCACCCTCGAAGAATGCGCGTTCGCCTATCGCGATAGCCTGTTCAAACAGCAAGCCGGCCGCTGGTTGATCCTGCGGGTGCGCTTCGCCCTCAGTCGCGCCGCGCACCTGCACCTGGAATACGGCCCGGTCCGCCAACGATTGAGCGAACAGGGTATCGAGCAGGCGACGCCCACTGATGTCAGCCAAGCCATTTGCAGCATTCGCAGCGAGAAACTCCCGGATCCGGCCGTGTTGGGCAATGCCGGCAGCTTCTTCAAGAACCCGTTGGTGCCGGCCAGCCTGGTGGCGCAACTCAAGCTGCAATACCCGGACCTGGTGGCTTATCCACAGCCTGAGGGGAAGATGAAAATCGCCGCCGGCTGGCTGATCGAGCGCGCCGGCTGGAAGGGTTTTCGCGACGGGGATGCCGGGGTGCATAAGTTGCAGGCGTTGGTGCTGGTCAACTATGGCAATGCCACTGGCCCGCAACTGTTGGATTTGGCCCTGCGCATTCAGAAAGACATTGCCGAACGGTTTCAGGTCGAGCTGGAAATGGAACCCAATCGGTACTGAGCCGCGCTTGCGCACCCGCTTGAAAAAAACGCCCTGCGCACCCTGCATACATTCATTCGTGCAGGATTGTGCAGGGCGTTTTGCTTGATCCTGGGTTAATTTAGCCGCCTAACGATGCGAACATAATCGCATCTTGAAGGCCCGGTGCAGACGCCTATGGACGTGTGCATAAGAGAGCCCGATCAGCCTGAGCCAGTCTGCGACTACCGAACCGTCAACCAAGCGGCAGATTGCTCGACCCCATAACTCGATCCTCTATGCGGGCGTGCCCATGATTACCCTGAAACTCAATGGAAAAGACCATCAACTGGATGTGACCGAGGACATGCCGCTGCTGTGGGCGATTCGCGATGTGGCCGGCTACAACGGTACTAAGTTCGGCTGCGGCATGGGCCTGTGCGGCGCGTGCACGATTCATATCGACGGTGCCCCGGCGCGCAGTTGCATTACGCCGATCGGCTCGGTGAAAGGGCAGGACATCAGCACCATCGATGCGCTTCACGCCGACCCGGTCGGGCAAATCGTCCAGAAAGCCTGGCTCGATACAGCGGTGGCGCAGTGCGGTTACTGCCAGGGCGGGCAGATCATGTCCGCGACCGCCTTGCTCAAGACCAACCCCAACCCGAGCGACGAGCAGATCGAAGAAGCCATGGTGGGCAATATCTGCCGCTGCGGCACCTATAACCGGATCAAGATCGCGATCCGCCAAGCCTCGACTCACCTGAAGGAGGCCAAGGCATGAGCCGCTTGCCCAATGATTTCGTCCTTAGCAACCTCAGCCGTCGTGGCTTCCTCAAAGGCGCGAGCGCCACGGGTGTGCTGGTCCTGGCCGCGAGCTGGGGCTTGCCGGATGCCTTTGCCGAGGAAAAGAAATACGGCGCCGAGGGCATGCCCCACGGCGCGGTCGACGATCCCAAGGTGTACGTGAGCATTGCCACCGACGGCAGCGTGACGGTGATTTGCAACCGTTCGGAAATGGGCCAGGGCGTGCGCACCAGCCTGAGCATGGTGGTGGCCGATGAGCTGGAAGCGGATTGGGCGTTGGTGAAGGTGCAGCAAGCGCCGGCTGATGAAGCGCGCTTCGGCAACCAGGACACCGACGGTTCGCGCAGCATGCGTCACTGGTACGAGCCGATGCGCCGCTGCGGCGCCGCCGCCCGGAGCATGTTGGAGCAGGCCGCCGCAGCGCAGTGGAACGTTCCGGTGGGCGAATGCCGGGCTCAGTTGCATAAAGTGGTGCACCAGCCTTCCGGTCGCGAACTGGCTTACGGCGCCTTGGCTACCGCTGCCAGTGCCTTGCCAGTGCCGGCCCGCGACAGCTTGCGCCTCAAGCAACCCGCTGACTTTCGCTACATCGGCAAGGAAGCGACCCGGGCCGTCGACGGTGCGGATATCGTCAACGGTCGCGCGGTGTTCGGTGCCGATGTGCATTTCGAAGGCATGCTCTACGCCGTCATCGCACGTCCGCCGGTCTACGGTGGCAAGGTCAAGACCGTGGACAGCAGCGCGGCGCTGAAAGTACCGGGCGTGGTCAAGGTGGTGCAGATCGAAGGTCGGCCGTTGCCGTCGGAGTTCCAGCCCCTGGGCGGCGTGGCGGTGCTGGCAAAAAATACCTGGGCAGCGATCAAGGGCCGCGAAGCGCTGAAAATCGAGTGGGATGACGGCCCGAACGCCGGTTATGACTCGATTGCCTATCGCAAGGAATTGGAAGCGGCCGCCCTCAAACCCGGCAAAGTCCTGCGCAATACCGGCGACCTCGATGACGCGTTGGCCAAGGCCGATTCGAGCCTGGAAGCGACGTACTACCTGCCGCACCTGTCGCAATCGCCGATGGAACCGATGGTCGCCGTCGCCCGGTTCAAGGATGGCCAGTGCGAAGCCTGGGCGCCGAGCCAGGCCCCTCAGGTGACCCGCGAGCGCATCGCCGAACGCCTGGGCATCGCTTTCGACAAGGTCACGGTGAATATCACGCTGCTGGGCGGAGGTTTCGGGCGCAAATCCAAGCCTGATTTCGTCGTCGAAGCGGCGGTGCTGGCCAAGGAGTTTCCAGGCCAGGCGATACGGGTGCAATGGACCCGCGAGGACGACATCCATCACTCGTATTTCCACACCGTGTCGGCCGAATACCTGAAGGCCGGCCTGAACCAGGACGGGATGCCATCCGGCTGGTTGCATCGCACCGTCGCCCCGAGCATCACGGCGTTGTTCGCACCGGGCATGACCCACGAAGCCCCGTTCGAAGTGGGCATGGGCTTGACCAACATGGCATACGCCATCCCCAACCTGCGCCTGGAAAACCCCGAAGCGGTGGCTCACACGCGGGTGGGCTGGTACCGCTCGGTGTCGAACATTCCCCACGGTTTCGCGATTCAGAGTTTCATCGACGAATTGGCCCACAAGGCCGGTCAGGATCCGCTGAAGTATCACGTCAAATTGCTCGGCCCGGATCGTAAGATCGATCCGCGTACCTTGAGCGAAGAATGGAACTACGGTGAATCCCCCGAGCGTTATCCCATCGATACGGCGCGGATTCGTGTCGTGCTGGAAACGGCCGCCAAGGCCGCCGGTTGGGGTCGGCAGTTGCCCAAGGGTCGAGGGTTGGGCTTGGCTGTGCATTACAGTTTCGTCACTTACGTCGCGGCAGCGATTGAAGTGGAGGTCAAGGACGATGGCACGGTGATCGTGCACAAGGCGGACATTGCGGTGGACTGCGGGCCACAGATCAACCCTGAGCGCATCCGTTCGCAGTTCGAAGGGGCCTGCGTCATGGGCTTGGGTAACGCGATGGTGGGTGAAATAAGCTTCAAGGATGGCAAGGTCCAGCAAGACAACTTCCACATGTATGAGGTGGCGCGCATGTCCCTGGCACCCAAGGAAGTGGCCGTGCATCTGGTCACTCCTCCGGGCGAAGTGCCTTTGGGCGGCGTCGGCGAACCCGGCGTGCCGCCGATCGCGCCGGCGCTGTGCAACGCGATTTTCGCCGCCACCGGCAAACGCATCCGTAACCTGCCTGTGCGCTATCAGCTGCAAGGCTGGCAACAGGCCAAGGCCTGATGGACAGCGTCGATCTGAACGTCTTGCGCAGCGTGCTCCAGTGGCGTCGCGCCGGGCAGCGGGTGGTGTTGTTCACCGTGGTCCAGACCTGGGGCACCGCGCCCAGGCCACCGGGGGCGATGTTGGCCCTGCGCGAGGATGGCGTGGTGATTGGCTCGGTGTCGGGCGGTTGTGTCGAGGACGACCTGATCGCCCGGCTGCACGACGGTCGTATCCCGGCGGACGGTCCGCCGGTGCAACTGATCACATACGGCGTCACGCGCGAAGAGGCGGCGCGTTTCGGCTTGCCGTGCGGCGGCACCCTGCGGCTCACCGAGGAGAGAGTAGGCGACCCGCAATGGGTCGCCGAACTGCTGGACCGCTGCGAAGCCCACGAGATTGTTGCCCGTGAACTGACGGTTGCCAGCGGTGACGTGGTCTTGACTCCGGCCAGCAAAACCGACGCCCTGGTGTTCGATGGCAAGGTCTTGCGGGCCATTTACGGCCCACGCTGGCGACTTCTGCTGATCGGCGCCGGGCAGTTGTCGCGGTATGTGGCGGAAATGGCCCGGTTGCTGGATTTCGAGGTGTTGATCTGCGATCCGCGCAAGGAATTTGTCTATGGTTGGGAAGAGCAGCATGGTCGCTTCGTCTCAGGTATGCCTGACGAAGCGGTATTGAGCATCCAGACCGACGAGCGCACAGCCATTGTCGCCCTGACCCACGATCCGCGCTTGGACGACATGGCGCTGCTCACGGCGCTGGATTCCAGGGCTTTTTATGTCGGCGCCCTGGGGTCGCGGGTCAATAGCCAGAAGCGACGGGAAAACCTGGCTCAGCTAGGCTTGTCGGCAGGGGCCATCGAACGACTGCATGGGCCGATTGGCCTGCACATCGGCAGCCACACACCGGCGGAAATCGCCTTGTCGTTGCTGGCCGAAATCGTGGCGATCAAAAATGGTGTGGAACTGCGGCAGAAAAAGTCGTTGTAGGTCGCAGGCAAGGAGGGTGTATGGGAAAGTCGATTGGCGTGATCATCCTCGCGGCCGGATCGGGCAGCCGTTTCCGCCAAGTGGCAGGGGCTGGCAAGGATAAGCTGCTGGCCGATTGCACGGGACGTGACGGCGCTGTCCGGTCGGTGCTCGAGCATGTGCTGGTGAATTTACCTGCATCCCTGGAAAAGCGCGTGCTGGTGACAAGCACGGATCGTCCGCAAGCCATCCGCATGGCCCAGGCCTATGGATGTGATTATGTGGAGCTGGACTCGCCCGGCTTGGGAGACAGCATTGCCGCTGGCGTCCAGGCCTGCCCTGATCTCGATGGCTGGCTGATGGTATTGGGCGATATGCCATTTATCCTGCCGTCGAGCATCGATCAAGTGGCGGCGGGGATTCACGGGGACGGTATCAGCGTGCCGGTCCTTGCAGGTGAGTATGGGCATCCGGTGGGCTTTGGCAGTGGATTTGCGTCGAAACTGATGGCGTTGACCGGGGATCGTGGCGCCAAGGCGTTGTTTGCCGGGGCGCAAGTGGTCGAAGTGCCGGTGGACGACCCTGGGGTCACCTGGGATGTTGATGTGCCAGAGGCATTGGCCTTCAAATAACAGCCGATGCAGATGCCCGCTCCCACAGAGTTAAGTGGATAAGTCGTGAGGCATAAAAAAGCCCCGCCTGGCATGAACCAGGCGGGGCTTTTTACTGGGCGATGGAATCAGGCGTGAGGTTTAGGCTCGTGCTCTTTTTCCAGGGCTTCAGTGTGACGCGGTGCGACTTCTTCTACGGCGTGTCGAGGTTCGTCGATCACCGGAGCCGATTCAACCGGGGTTGGTTCGGCGGCGGTTTCGGCGACTGGAGCAGGCGCCGCTTCGACGACTTCGACGATCGGAGCGGGCTCGGCAGCAGGCGCTTGAGCGGCGTCAGCGGCAGCTTGTTCGGCTTCCTTCTGCAGGCGCTCGGCTTCACGCTTGCGACGGCGAACTTCACGTGGATCGTTCGGCGCACGACCGTTCTCGGTCAGGGCGCTGGCAGGTGCAGGCTCTTGCACCGGGGCCGGTGCTTCGGCAACCACAGGCGCTTCAACCACTGGAGCCGGCGCGACTGCTTCTGGCTCGACCGCTTTCACGGGTTCTGGCGTCGGCTCTGGCTCAACGACCGGCGCCGGTGCGGCTGGCTCGGCATGCCAGTTGAACGCGGTCTGCTCCTCGCGAACAGGTTCTGGTGCTTTTTCCTCAGCTGGTGCTTCGACGACCGGTTCGGCGGCAGCCACCGGTTGCTCGGCGACTGGTGCGGGCTCGGCAGTCACTTCAGCTTCAGGCTGGGCTTCAAGTGCCGGTGCAAGTTCCACTTCCGGCGAAGCCGTGGCTTCTACCGGGGTGGTGGCTTCGACCACAGGCGCTTCGACAGCCGGCGCGCTTTCCACGGCTGCGGTGGCGCGTTCGGCTTGTTCGTGAGCCTGGGCTTCGGCCGGAGCGCTGATGGCGCTGCTGGCAACGGCTGCGGTCACGGCCAGGCCTGCGGCAAGGTCGGCGGCGCTTGGCGCTTCGGCGTTCTCGGCGGATTCGGACTCTTCCGAACCCTCGATCACGTTGCCGTTGGCGTCACGTTGACGTTCACGACGGTTGCTGCGACGACGCTGGCCACGGGAGCGGCGACGTGGACGATCACCTTCGGCGCTGTCCTGGCCGTCTTCCTGCAGTTGCTCTTCGGCGCTCAACACTTCTTCTTCGCTGGCTGCGGCGGCTGCCTGCTCGGCGCGTGGCTGACGTTCTTCACGTGGAGGACGCGGTGCACGTTCTTCACGAGGCTGGCGGGCCGGACGTTCTTCAGCGGTAGCTGCGGTAGCTGCGGCGGCAACGGCTGGGGCAGCATCCAGTGGCTCGCGCAGTTCGCGGACACGTTCTTCACGCTCGCCACGTGGCTTGCGGTCTTCACGAGGGGCGCGTGGCTGACGTTCTTCACGCGGCGCACGCGGTGCGCGTTCTTCGCGGGCTACGGCTGGCGCTTCCTCACGGGCTTCGCGAGGCTGGCGCTCTTCACGCGGCTCGCGTGGTGCGCGTTCTTCACGTGGAGCACGTTCTTCGCGCGGCTTGCGTTCTTCGTCACGGCGACCGTTACGGTTGCGGGTCTGCTGGCGACCGTTGCGGCGCTCCTCGTTGCGGGCAGGGCGCTCGGTAGCGGCTGGCTTGGCGACGACGGCGGGGGCTGCGGGCTCTTCCTTGGTGGCAAACAGGCTGACCAGGGACTTCACCAGGCCTTTGAACAGGCTTGGTTCTGGTGCGGCGGCCGGAGCGGCAACCGGAGCGGCGACTTCGGTCGGAACCGGAGCGTTGGCGCGGGCAGGTGCAGTCTTGACCGCTGCTTCCTGGCGAACCAGGGTGCGGGTGGCGGCGGCAGCTGGCTGGACTTCTTCCACTTCGGCAGCGGCCGCGGCGATTTCGTAGCTGGACTGGTTGGTGTGGGCTTCCGGGCTGTCATCGCGCAGGCGCTGCACTTCGAAGTGCGGCGTCTCGAGATGATCGTTCGGCAGGATGACGATGCGGGCCCGGGTGCGCAGTTCGATCTTGGTGATCGAGTTGCGTTTTTCGTTGAGCAGGAACGCGGCCACCGGGATCGGCACCTGGGCGCGAACTTCGGCGGTACGGTCTTTCAGGGCTTCTTCTTCGATCAGGCGCAGGATCGCCAGGGACAGCGACTCGACGTCACGAATGATCCCGGTGCCGTTGCAACGCGGGCAGACGATGCCGCTGCTTTCGCCCAGGGATGGACGCAGGCGCTGACGGGACATTTCCAGCAGGCCGAAGCGCGAGATGCGGCCGACCTGTACGCGGGCGCGGTCGGCTTCCAGGCATTCGCGGACTTTTTCTTCCACGGCGCGCTGGTTTTTGGCCGGGGTCATGTCGATGAAGTCGATGACGATCAGGCCGCCGATGTCGCGCAGGCGCAACTGACGGGCGATCTCTTCGGCCGCTTCAAGGTTGGTCTGCAGGGCGGTTTCTTCGATGTCGCTGCCTTTGGTGGCGCGGGCCGAGTTGATGTCGATGGACACCAGCGCTTCGGTCGGATCGATGACGATGGAGCCGCCGGAAGGCAATTCGACGACGCGCTGGAAGGCGGTCTCGATCTGGCTTTCGATCTGGAAGCGGTTGAACAGTGGGACGCTGTCTTCGTAGAGCTTGATCTTGCTGGCGTACTGCGGCATCACCTGGCGAATGAAGGTCAGGGCTTCGTCCTGGGCTTCGACGCTGTCGATCAGCACTTCGCCGATGTCCTGGCGCAGGTAGTCGCGGATGGCGCGGATGATCACGTTGCTTTCCTGGTAGATCAGGAATGGCGCGGAGCGATCCAGCGAAGCTTCTTTGATGGCGGTCCACAGTTGCAGCAGGTAATCGAGGTCCCACTGCATTTCTTCGCTGCTGCGGCCAAGGCCGGCGGTGCGAACGATCAGGCCCATGTCGGCGGGTGCAACCAGGCCGTTCAGGGCTTCACGCAGTTCATTGCGCTCTTCGCCTTCGATGCGACGGGAGATGCCGCCGGCACGCGGGTTGTTCGGCATCAGGACCAGGTAGCGGCCGGCCAGGCTGATGAAAGTGGTCAGGGCTGCGCCCTTGTTGCCACGTTCTTCTTTTTCGACCTGGACGATGACTTCCTGGCCTTCGCTCAGGACGTCCTTGATGTTGACGCGGCCTTCAGGGGCCTTCTTGAAGTATTCGCGGGAGATTTCTTTGAGGGGCAGGAAGCCGTGGCGCTCGGAGCCGAAATCGACAAAGGCAGCCTCAAGGCTTGGTTCGATGCGAGTAATCCGGCCTTTATAGATGTTGGCCTTCTTCTGCTCGCGTGCACCGGATTCGATATCCAGGTCGTAGAGGCGCTGGCCGTCTACCAGTGCAACACGCAACTCTTCGGGTTGAGTTGCGTTAATCAGCATTCTTTTCATGTAGTACCGTCGGTTTCCGGGCTGCCGGAAACGGCGTGCGGCACACACGACTTCTCACGGTCGGTGTCAGGTGCGTCATGGAAGTGGCGAGGCCACTCCAGTGTCCAGCGAGTTCGACCCAATGATGGCGAAGTCGCGACGGACGCGTCCTGCTTGCTGGTACTCAAGCACTCAGTCAGGAGGAGGAATCAACCGGCGTCTGTGGACGAGATGAAGCGTCTAAATATAAGCCTAGTGCTACACAG
This sequence comes from Pseudomonas sp. Q12-87, assembly GCF_001269755.1. NCBI lineage: Bacteria > Pseudomonadati > Pseudomonadota > Gammaproteobacteria > Pseudomonadales > Pseudomonadaceae > Pseudomonas > Pseudomonas sp. Q12-87. Next base: position 163,850 of record NZ_LHVI01000011.1, read on the forward strand.
TCCGACGGTTGTACATCTCCACCCTACACGTATCCCTGATAATTCGGGTGCTGCCGCGCGCAGAATCCGCAGCGGGTTGGCATTTACCGTGAGCTCCGAAAGGGGAGGTCACGCATCATGGCTAATTTAGGCGTTGTTTCCGAAGCTCTCGCTCGGGGTCGTTCGCAACTGACTGCACTTTGTGAACTGGCCGTGAATGTGGCGCGCGAGGCGAGTCAAAACTCTGCTTCGCGGCGTATTTCAGGCCTCATGTCACCTGCGCTCGTTACACCTGCAAACTCTACCGTTACGTAGCGAAAGCCCCGTAGGACGGCCTCTCGTCCTCGTGAATTGCGTTGGTCAGGGCCGGTTTTTGGCCGTTGGTCCGCTGTCCAGCCACTTTTGGCGGCGTTCGCGACTATAGCAGCAATGATTAAGTGCTTCAATTCCATAAAAAATTGTTATGATCGCCGCCATGACAACTACTGCCCCTTCGACCCCTGGCGTTCAACTGCTCGAGGTCTTGCCGGAATATGCCGGCCAACGAATCGATAATTTCCTTCTGGCCCGACTCAAAGGTGTGCCCAAGACCTTGATCTACCGCATTTTGCGCAAAGGCGAAGTGCGGGTGAACAAAGGTCGGATCAAGCCCGAATACAAGCTCCAGGCGGGCGACATCGTGCGCGTGCCGCCGGTTCGCGTGCCTGAGCGCGATGAGCCGGTCCCTTTGGCCCAAGGCCTGTTACAGCGTCTCGAAGCCTCCATTGTCTACGAAGACAAGGCGCTGATTGTGATCAACAAGCCCGCAGGCATTGCGGTTCATGGCGGCAGCGGCTTGAATTTCGGTGTCATCGAGGCCTTTCGTCAGTTGCGTCCCGATGCCAAGGAGTTGGAGTTGGTCCATCGCCTGGATCGCGACACCTCCGGCCTGCTGATGATCGCCAAGAAACGCAGCATGCTGCGCCACCTGCACGAGCAATTGCGCGGCGATGGTGTGGACAAGCGCTACATGGCGCTGGTGAGAGGCCGGTGGGATACCTCCATCAAGCAAGTCCGCGCGCCGTTGCTCAAGAGCAACCTGCGGTCCGGCGAGCGCATGGTGGAGGTAAACGAAGAGGGCAAGGAGGCGCTGACCGTCTTCAAGGTGCTGCGCCGCTTCGACGACTTCGCCACCTTGATCGAGGCCAAGCCGGTCACCGGCCGTACGCACCAGATTCGCGTCCATACGTTGCACGCCGGGCATTGCATTGCCGGTGACAGCAAATACGGCGATGACGATTTCACCAAGGAAATCCGCGACCTGGGTGGCAAGCGCCTGTTCCTGCATGCCTATATGCTAACCGTGCCGCTGCCTGATGGTGGCGAGCTGAAATTGCAGGCTCCTGTCGATGACATGTGGGCCAAGACCGTGGAGCGGTTGAGTGCATCCTGATTACAAGCTGCTGATCTTCGATTGGGACGGCACTCTGGCAAACTCCATCGGTCGGATTGTGGATGCGATGCATGTCGCGTCGGATCGTTCGGGTTTGGCTCGGTGCGACGATTTTGCGGTCAAGGGCATCATCGGCTTGGGGCTGCCGGAAGCGATTCGCAGCCTGTATCCCGAGATCAGCGACGATGAACTGGTCGTTTTTCGCCAGCATTATGCCGACTGCTACATCGCGCTGGAGGCTGAGCCTTCGCCATTGTTCGAGGGTGTGGCAGATACCCTCCAGAGCCTGCGGGCCGACGGGTATCGGCTGGCGGTTGCCACCGGCAAGGCCCGGCGGGGGCTGGATCGGGTTTTGAAATCCCACGGTTGGGACGATTACTTCGATATCACCCGCGCTGCGGACGAAACGGCCAGCAAGCCGCATCCGCTGATGCTCGAGCAGATCCTTTCCCACTGCGGTATGCGGCCTGATCAGGCGCTGATGGTGGGGGACTCGTCCTTCGACCTGCAAATGGCGCGCAATGCCGGCATGGGGTCGGTGGCCGTGAGTTATGGTGCGCAGACGATCGAGGCGCTACAGGCGTTCGAGCCACGGCTGGCCATTGATCATTTTCCTGAATTGCACGCCTGGCTGAGCCAGCGGGCCAATTAAGTTTTGCTGGGGATTCACGCATGACCGACGAATGGAAAGCACCGGACAAGGCCAGTAACGGGAGCGGTGACGATAAAAGCTGGAAGCTGTTGGAAAAGACCTTGCTGGCCAGTGTCCAGGAGCAGCGTCGTTCCCGCCGTTGGGGCATTTTCTTCAAGTTGCTGACGTTTGTTTATCTTTTCGTCGCGCTGGCGCTGTTCACGCCGCTGATGAACATGGAGAAAAGCGCTGTCAGCGGATCGGCCTACACCGCATTGATCGATATCGAGGGGATGATCGCCGACAAGGAGCCTGCCAGTGCAGACAATATTGTCGGTAGCCTGCGGGCTGCTTTCGAGGATCCGAAGGTCAAGGGCGTAGTGCTGCGCATCAACAGCCCGGGGGGTAGTCCGGTGCAGTCGGGGTACGTCTATGACGAAATCGTTCGTCTGCGGGCGTTGCACCCGGAAACCAAGGTCTACGCGGTTATTTCCGATCTTGGCGCGTCCGGGGCGTATTACATCGCCAGCGCGGCGGACCAGATCTATGCGGACAAAGCCAGCCTGGTGGGCTCCATCGGTGTGACGGCGGCCGGCTATGGCTTTGTCGGGACAATGGAGAAGCTGGGGGTGGAGCGTCGGGTGTATACCTCTGGCGAGCACAAGTCTTTCCTTGATCCATTCCAGCCGCAAAAACCTGAAGAAACCGCGTTTTGGCAGGGCGTGCTCGATACCACCCACAGGCAGTTCATCGCCAGCGTGAAGAAAGGGCGGGGCGAGCGACTGAAAGACAAGGAGCATCCAGAGCTGTTCTCCGGGCTGGTCTGGTCGGGGGAGCAGGCGTTGCCCCTGGGGTTGGTCGATGGCCTGGGCAGTGCCAGTTCGGTGGCGCGGGATGTGATTGGCCAGAAGGATTTGGTGGACTTCACCATCGAAGAGTCCCCGTTTGATCGCTTCTCGAAAAAGCTGGGCGCCAGCATCGCTGAGCACCTGGCGATGTGGATGGGCTTCCAGGGGCCGGTGCTGCGTTGATCTGAAAGATTGCACCGATTCCCCGCCACAAAGGTGTGCAGGCCCACGCTTCAGGGGACTTGCACGCCCTCGGCCAGCAACATATCCACAAGACGAATCAAGGGCAGGCCCACCAGGCTGGTGGCGTCCGGCCCTTCGGTGCTCTGAAACAGGCTTACACCCAATCCCTCGGCCTTGAAGCTACCGGCGCAGTCGTAAGGTTGCTCGGCCCGCAGGTAGCGTTCGACGCGCTCCGGGTCCAGGGTGCGCATGTGGACGGTGAACGGAACGCAGTCGACCTGGCAGGTGCCGGTCTGGCTGTTGAGCAGCGCCAGGCCTGTCAGGAAGGTCACCCGAGTGCCGCTGGCAGCCAATAGTTGCTCGCGGGCATTGTCGAAGGTGTGAGGCTTGCCGAGGATGCGTTCGCCGAGCACGGCCACCTGGTCCGAACCGATAATCAGATGAGCTGGATGGTGGTCGGCCAGTGCCAAGGCTTTTTCCCGGGCCAGGCGTTTGACCAGTTCGATGGCGGGCTCGTCGGGGTGACGACTTTCGTCGATGTCCGGTGAGCTGCAGACGAATGGCAGCCCCAGGCGGGCAAGCAATTGGCGACGATAAATCGAGCTGGAAGCAAGTAATAAAGGCAGCATGGACATCTCCCAAGGGCAGGCGCGAATTCTAGCGAGGCGCGCAAGTGACGGACAGGGCTGAATTTCCTTTGACATGGCCGGGTGCATCCCTATAATGCTGCGCCTATGTTGAATGACCCGATTCCACCTCACGTTGACCCGCGCAAATTGGCTGACCGTGGCACCACCCTCAAAGGTGAACTGCTGCTGGCCGATTTGAAGAGACTCTGCGACCCGCTTTCCGACAATGTCGGGACGGTCCAGGCCAAATTCGTTTTTGAACGAGATGAACGTAAATCTGTGGTTATCCACAGCTTTATCGACACTGAAGTCAAAATGGTTTGCCAGCGTTGTCTTGAGCTGGTCACCCTGCCGATCCACAGCGAATGCAGTTATGCGGTGGTGAAGGAGGGTGCGAATACCCAGTCGTTGCCGAAAGGTTATGACGTGCTGGAACTGGGCGAAGATCCTTTGGATCTGCAGTCACTGATCGAGGAGGAGCTTCTGCTTGCCTTGCCCATTGTGCCTGCTCATCATCCGGAAGAATGCCAGCAGCCGGCGGGAGCAGATGAGCCCGAACCGAGCGAGGACGAGGTAACGCGGTCCAACCCGTTCAGTGTATTGGCGCAGTTAAAGCGTGACCCAAACGTTTAGGAGTTAATCAATTATGGCTGTTCAGCAGAACAAAAAATCCCGCTCTGCCCGTGACATGCGCCGTTCGCACGACGCTCTCGAGGCTAGCACCCTGTCTGTAGAAAAAACCACTGGTGAAGTTCACCTGCGTCACCACGTATCGCCAGAAGGCGTATACCGTGGCCGTAAAGTGATCGACAAGGGCGCTGACGAGTAAGCACTTGTCCGCTCAAGTCATCGCGATTGACGCAATGGGCGGGGACTTCGGTCCCCGCAGCATTGTTCAGGCCAGCCTTGCTTGCCTGAATGCTACGCCCTCGCTGCACCTGACCCTCGTCGGTCAACCCTCCATTCTCGAAGAAATGCTCAGCGGCCAATCGGCTGTGGATCGCACGCGCCTGACAATCACTCCGGCGTCCGAAATCATCACCATGGACGAAAAGCCGGCCCAGGCCCTGCGCAGCAAGCCTGATGCCTCGATGCGGGTGGCCCTCGAGCTGTTGCGCGATGGCAAGGTCCAGGCGTGTGTCAGTGCGGGCAATACCGGTGCGCTGATGGCGTTGTCGCGCTACGTGCTCAAGACCCTGCCGGGTATCGACCGGCCGGCGATGGTGGCGGCGATCCCCACCCAGCGCGGTTTTTGCCAGTTGCTCGACCTGGGCGCCAATGTCGATTGCAGCGCTGAACACCTGCTGCAATTTGCGGTGATGGGTTCGGTGGCGGCGCAAACCCTGGGCATCGTGCGCCCTCGCGTGGCCTTGCTGAATATCGGCACCGAAGACATCAAGGGCAATCAGCAGGTCAAGCTGGCCGCTACGCTGTTGCAGGCTGCGCCAGGTATCAATTACATCGGCTTCGTCGAAGGCGATGGTTTGTACCGTGGTGAAGCTGATGTGGTGGTGTGTGATGGCTTCGTCGGCAACATCCTGCTCAAGTCCAGCGAAGGCCTGGCGACCATGATCGGCCAGCGCATCGAGACGTTGTTCAGGCAAACCATCGCTTCGCGGGTGATCGGTGCCTTGGCGTTGCCGTTGATGCGTCGCTTGCAGGCAGACCTGGCGCCAGCGCGGCACAACGGGGCGAGCTTTCTCGGCCTGCAGGGTATTGTGATCAAGAGCCACGGTTCGGCGGGTGTGGAGGGTTTCCAGAGTGCGATCAATCGAGCGGTGATCGAGATCCAGGAGAACCTGCCCGAGCGCCTGCATGGCCGCCTCGAAGATTTGTTAACTTAGGCGTTTTCGTCCGACAATGCTTAAATGTGACCGGTCGGTTCAAGCCGCCATCCAACTGTCAGTTTCCTAGCGCCCCCCAGGGGCGTCAATTTTTGACGGCAAGATCATTAGGGGCTTTGTTTTCATGTCTGCTTCCCTCGCATTCGTCTTTCCAGGACAGGGCTCGCAGTCCCTCGGCATGCTGGCCGAGCTGGGCGCGCAATACCCGCTGATCCTCGAAACATTCAAAGAAGCTTCCGATGCCCTCGGTTACGACCTGTGGGCACTGACCCAGCAAGGGCCGGAAGAACAACTCAATCAAACCGACAAGACCCAACCGGCCATCCTGACCGCCTCGATTGCGCTTTGGCGCCTGTGGCTGGCCGAAGGTGGCGCACGCCCTGCGTTCGTCGCCGGCCATAGCCTGGGCGAATACAGCGCCTTGGTCGCCGCCGGCAGCCTGAACCTGGGTGACGCGGTGAAGCTGGTGGAGCGTCGCGGCCAGTTGATGCAGGAGGCCGTTCCGGCCGGGCAGGGCGGCATGGCTGCGATCCTCGGCCTGGAAGACGCCGATGTGCTGGCTGCGTGTGCCGAAGCGGCGCAGGGTGATGTGGTCAGCGCGGTGAACTTCAACTCCCCCGGCCAAGTGGTCATCGCCGGTGCCAAGGCCGCTGTCGAGCGCGCCATCGAAGGCTGCAAGGCTCGCGGTGCCAAGCGCGCCATGCCGCTGCCGGTCAGCGTGCCGTCGCACTGCGAACTGATGCGTCCGGCTGCCGAGCGCTTCGCCGAGTCCATCGCCGCCATCGACTGGCAGGCGCCGCAGATTCCCGTAGTGCAGAACGTCAGCGCCAATGTGGCGCCGGATCTTGAAACACTCAAGCGTGATCTGCTGGAACAGCTCTACAAGCCGGTTCGCTGGGTCGAATCGGTGCAAACCCTGGCTGCCAAGGGCGCGACTGAGCTGGTCGAATGCGGTCCGGGTAAAGTCCTTGCCGGCCTGAACAAGCGCTGCGCCGAAGGCGTATCGACTTCCAATCTCAACACCCGAGACGCTTTCGCTGCCGCTCGCGCAGCGCAGGCCTGAACAGGAGAAGCTTGCATGAGTCTGCAAGGTAAAGTTGCACTGGTGACCGGTGCAAGCCGTGGCATCGGCCAGGCCATTGCCCTGGAACTGGGTCGTCAAGGCGCCATTGTCGTAGGTACCGCGACTTCCGCTTCGGGCGCCGAGCGTATCGCTGCGACCTTGAAGGAAAACGGCATCCAAGGCACTGGCCTTGAGCTGAATGTCACCAGCGACCCATCTGTCGCGGCGGTGCTGGCGAGCATCCAGGAGCAGTTCGGCGCTCCGGCGATCCTGGTCAATAATGCCGGTATCACCCGCGATAACCTGATGATGCGCATGAAAGATGACGAATGGTTCGACGTGGTCGACACCAACCTGAACAGTCTGTACCGGCTGTCCAAGGGCGTTCTGCGCGGCATGACCAAGGCCCGTTGGGGACGAATTATCAGTATCGGCTCGGTTGTGGGTGCCATGGGCAACGCAGGCCAAGTAAACTATGCTGCGGCGAAAGCCGGTCTGGAAGGTTTTAGCCGCGCACTGGCACGTGAAGTGGGTTCGCGCTCGATTACGGTAAACTCGGTTGCACCGGGTTTCATCGACACCGACATGACCCGTGAGCTGCCGGAAGCACAGCGCGAAGCCTTGCTGACACAGATTCCGCTGGGTCGTCTGGGGCAAGCTCAAGAAATCGCGTCCGTGGTCGCTTTTCTTGCGTCGGACGGTGCGGCATACGTGACCGGGGCTACAATCCCGGTAAACGGCGGGATGTACATGAGTTAAATGTGACGGATTGCTTCAAAAAAATGTCATACGAGCTGTCTAAAATCCGTTATAAAGCTGCAATCAATTTATAGACGGCGGGCCGCAGGGTTTGAGGAGTGAAGCTTTCGGTTGAAAAACCGAAAAGTTCTTCTATACACTTACCCACTGGCCAGCTGCCTGAATTTGTCCATTAGGAGTGAAAACAAGGTATGAGCACCATCGAAGAGCGCGTCAAGAAAATCGTTGCCGAGCAACTGGGCGTTAAAGAAGAAGAAGTTGTGAACACCGCTTCCTTCGTTGAAGACCTGGGTGCCGACTCCCTTGACACCGTTGAGCTGGTGATGGCTCTGGAAGAGGAATTCGAAACCGAGATTCCTGACGAAGAAGCTGAAAAGATCACTACTGTACAAGCTGCTATCGACTACGTTACCAGCCACCAGGCGTAATCGTTTTTAGTCGTCGCTCGCTGTCATGGAAAAACCGCACTGCCGTTACGGCGTGCGGTTTTTTCTTTAGGCCTGATGCAAAGTCGTCATTAGAAAAAGGAGAGTGCTGTGTCGCGTAGACGCGTCGTAGTCACCGGTATGGGTATGTTGTCGCCACTGGGCACGGATGTGCCGAGCAGCTGGCAGGGCATTCTGGCTGGCCGCAGTGGCATTGGTCTGATCGAACACACCGACCTTTCTGCCTATTCCACCCGTTTTGGCGGCTCGGTAAAGGGCTTCAATGTCGAGGAATACCTGTCGGTCAAGGAAGCTCGCAAGCTTGACCTGTTCATCCAGTACGGCCTGGCTGCCGGTTTCCAGGCAGTACGTAACGCGGGTCTGGAAGTCACCGACGCCAACCGTGAACGCATCGGCGTGGCCATGGGTTCGGGTATTGGCGGCTTGACCAATATCGAAGAAACCAGCCGCACCCTGCACGATTCGGGGCCGCGGCGGATTTCTCCGTTCTTCGTGCCGGGCTCGATCATCAATATGATTTCCGGTTTCCTGTCCATCCACCTCGGTGCACAGGGGCCTAACTACGCCATTGCCACGGCTTGCACCACCGGGACCCACTGCATCGGCATGGCCGCGCGCAACATCATGTACGACGAAGCCGACGTGATGATCGCCGGTGGCGCCGAGATGGCAGCCTGCGGACTGGGCATGGGTGGCTTCGGCGCGTCCCGTGCGCTGTCGACCCGCAATGACGAGCCGGCCCGTGCGAGCCGACCATGGGACAAGGGACGCGATGGCTTCGTGCTGTCCGACGGCGCCGGTGCGTTGGTGCTCGAAGAGCTGGAGCACGCCAAGGCGCGCGGCGCGACCATCTATGCCGAGCTGATTGGCTTTGGCACCAGTGGCGACGCGTACCACATGACATCGCCTCCGGCCGATGGCGCCGGTGCTGCCCGTTGCATCGCCAATGCCTTGCGTGACGCGAAGCTCAATGGCGAGCAGGTGCAGTACATCAACGCCCATGGCACATCGACCCCGGCTGGCGACTTGGCCGAGGCCCAGGCGATCAAGACCGTGTTCGGCGAGCACGCCTATAAGCTGGCGATCAGCTCGACCAAGTCCATGACCGGTCACCTGCTGGGTGCGGCAGGGGCAGTCGAGGCGATCTTCAGCGTGCTGGCGATCAACAGCCAGACCGCGCCACCGACCATCAACCTCGATGAGCCGGACGAAGGCTGCGATCTGGACTTCGTGCCGCACACGGCCCGCAGCATGGACATCGACGTGGTGTTGTCCAATTCCTTCGGCTTCGGCGGGACCAACGGCTCGCTGGTGTTCCGCCGGTTCGCCGGTTGATGGAAAGCTGGGTCGACGGTCAGCCAGCCGACGTTCTGTCGCTGAAAGATCGCGGCCTGGCTTATGGCGATGGATTGTTTGAAACGATCCTCGTGCGCAATGGTAAGCCCGTTCTGCTGGATTCTCACCTGCACCGCCTGGCGCTGGGTTGCCGGCGCTTCGAAATCAATGTCGATTGGGTCGTGCTGAAGGGCGAGCTGCAGGCCTATGCGCAACATCTTGGCGACGGCGTGCTGAAACTGATCGTCACCCGGGGCGACAGCCTGCGCGGATATGCCGCTGATCCATCAGCCCCGGCCCGACGCATCCTGCAGGGCAGCCCTCCGGCGAAGTATCCTGTTGCTCACGCCGAGCAAGGCGTAAGCCTGTTTCCCTGCGCCGTGCGCCTGTCCGAGCAGCCCTTGCTCGCCGGCCTCAAGCACCTCAATCGCCTGGAGCAGGTGCTGGCCCGTGCCGAATGGACGGATGCGCAATACGCCGAAGGCTTGATGCTGGACACGTCCGGACGGGTGATCGAAGGCGTATTCAGCAACCTGTTTTTGGTGCGCGACGGCGTGTTGATCACGGCGGACCTGAGCCGCTGCGGCGTGGCCGGCGTGATGCGTGGGCAATTATTGTTTCAAGCCGAGTCCCATGGCATCGCCACGCACATCACCGACATTGGCCTCGAGCAGTTGCATCAGGCTGATGAAGTCTTTGTCTGCAACAGTGTCTATGGCGTGTGGCCAGTGCTCGCGTGTGGTTCGGCGCGCTGGTCGGCAGGGCCGCTCACCCGTAAACTGCAGACCCTTGCCCGCGCGCTATTGGATGCTTGATTCGTGAGACGTAAATTCTTGCTGCTGCTGGAGACCGGACTGGTTCTGGCAGGGCTGTTGTTGGGTGCTTCGGCCTGGAAGATTCATTCGGCGCTGCAACAGCCGTTGAACATCACCCAGGAAGAGATGCTGGACGTGCCCAACGGGACCACCCCGACCGGAACCCTCAAGCGCCTGGAAGCCGACGGGCTGATCAAGGATGCCTTCTGGCTGCGTATCTATTGGCGCTTCAATCTGGCCGACCAGCCGCTGCATACCGGTGAGTACCGGATGGTGCCGGGCATGACCATGGAAGGCTTGATCGGTGTCTGGAAGCGCGGCGAGGTGGTGCAATACAGCGTAACGCTGGTGGAAGGCTGGAATTTCCGTCAGGTGCGTGCCGCGCTGGCCAAGGATGAAAAACTCCAGCAGACCCTCGCCGGCTTGAGCGACAGCCAGGTCATGGAGCGTCTAGGTCATTCCGGGGTATTTCCCGAAGGTCGGTTCTTCCCGGATACCTATCGCTTCGTGCGCGGTACGTCGGACGTCGACCTGCTGAAAAAAGCCTACGACCGGCTGGAAGACGTGCTGGCCAAGGAGTGGGCGCAGCGTGCAGCGGACGTGCCTTACACCCAACCCTATGAAGCGCTGATCATGGCGTCGCTGGTGGAAAAGGAAACGGGCGTGCCCCAGGAGCGCGGACAAATCGCCGGTGTGTTCGTGCGGCGCATGCGCCTGGGCATGCTGCTGCAGACCGACCCCACGGTGATCTATGGTTTGGGCGAGCGCTACACGGGCAAACTCACCCGTGCCCATTTGAAAGAAGAAAATCCCTATAACACCTACTTGATCCCGGGGTTGCCGCCGACGCCGATTGCGATGGTGGGGCGCGAAGCGATTCATGCCGCCTTGAACCCGGCGTCGGGCAACAGCCTGTACTTTGTCGCTCGCGGTGATGGCAGCCACGTGTTTTCCGATGACCTGGAGTCGCACAACAACGCGGTGCGCGAATTCCAACTCAAGCGCCGCGCCGATTACCGCTCCAGTCCGGCTCCGGCCGCGCCGGAAGGACAGGCGCCGATTCCCGCTGCGTCGCCCGATACAGCGCCCGAAGCCGTGCCCCAGGTGCCTCCTCAGGAGCCTGCGCCGGGACCGAATGCCAGCGAGCCGCCGAGCCCGCAATGACTTTGATTAAGGACTGCCCGTGACTGGCTTGTTTATTACGCTGGAAGGCCCCGAAGGCGCGGGCAAGAGCACCAATCGCGAATACCTGGCAGAGCGCCTGCGAGCGGCCGGCATCGAGGTGGTGCTGACCCGCGAGCCGGGCGGTACGCCGCTGGCCGAGCGGATCCGCGAAGTGTTGCTCGCGCCCGTTGAGGAAGTGATGAACCCCGACACCGAGCTGTTGCTGGTGTTCGCTGCGCGGGCGCAGCACCTGGCCGAGGTGATTCGCCCGGCGCTGGCCCGTGGCGCCGTGGTGCTCTGCGATCGTTTTACCGATTCGACTTATGCTTATCAGGGCGGTGGCCGGGGCTTGTCCCTGGAGCGCATCGCCGTACTGGAATCCTTCGTCCAGGGGGACCTGCGACCAGACCTGACCCTGGTGTTCGACTTGCCGGTGGAAATCGGCCTGGCCCGCGCCAGTGCCCGGGGGCGGCTCGATCGTTTCGAGCTTGAAGGCCAGGCGTTCTTCAATGCGGTGCGCGATGCCTTCCTGGGGCGCGCCAAGGCCGATCCGGCGCGTTATCTGCTGATCGATGCGGCGCAATCGCTGACCCAGGTCCAGCAGTCCCTGGATGGCTTGCTGCCGCGTTTGTTGGAGCGTGCCCGTGGCTGAAGCCTATCCCTGGCAGGACGGCTTGTGGCAGCAGCTGGCCGGTCGAGCCCAGCATGCCCATGCCTATCTGCTGCATGGTCCGATCGGTATCGGCAAGCGGGCACTGGCCGAGCGCCTGATGGCCAGCCTGCTGTGCCAGCGCCCAGGGCCTTCGAATGCATGCGGCGAATGCAAGTCCTGCCTGTTGCTCAAGGCCGGTAGCCATCCCGACAATTACGTGCTGGAACCGGAGGAAGCGGATAAGGCGATCAAGGTCGACCAAGTCCGTGATCTGGTCAGCTTCGTGGTCCAGACCTCGCAGATGGGCGGACGCAAGGTGGTGCTGATCGAGCCTGTCGAGTCGATGAACATCAACGCCGCCAACGCCCTGCTCAAGAGCCTTGAGGAACCTTCCGGCGATACCGTGCTGTTGCTGGTCAGTCATCAGCCGAGCCGCTTGCTGCCGACCATCAAGAGTCGTTGCGTGCAGCAGGCCTGCCCGTTGCCGAGCGAGGCGATGAGCCTGCAATGGCTGGCCCAGGCCTTGCCCGACAGCACCGATGAAGAACGTGTCGAGCTGCTGACCCTGGCGGCCGGCTCGCCCCTGGCGGCGGTCAGTCTCCAGGCCCAGGGCGTGCGAGAGCAGCGGGCGCTGGTGGTGGACGGCGTAAAAAAACTGCTCAAGCAACAACAATCCCCCACGCAACTGGCCGAGGGCTGGAACGCTATCCCGCTGCTGTTGCTGTTCGACTGGTTCTGCGACTGGTCGAGCCTGATCCTGCGTTATCAACTGACCGAAGACGAGGCGGGCCTGGGTTTGACGGACATGCGCAAGGTGATCCAGTACCTGGCGCAAAAAAGCAGCCAGGATAAAATCTTGAACATCCAGGACTGGATCCTTGCCCAACGTCAGAAGGTGCTGGGCAAGGCGAACCTCAACCGCGTGCTGTTACTCGAGGCGCTGTTGGTGCAATGGGCGGGATTGCCTGGTCGAAACTGACTAGACTCAGCTCAATCGCAGCGGAGATCAGCATGAACGAACCTGTCAGTCCCGGGCCACGCAATGGCATCCTGTCCCTGACCATCAAGGACAGCTCGGTGCTCTATGCCGCCTACATGCCCTTCATCAGAAATGGCGGCCTGTTCATCCCCACCAACAAGAATTATCGCTTGGGTGATGAGGTGTTCATGCTGTTGAGCCTGATGGATGAACCGGAGAAAATTCCTGTCGCCGGCAAGGTCATCTGGATAACTCCCAAGGGTGCCCAGGGCAATCGGGCCGCCGGCGTTGGCGTGCAGTTCAACGACGGTGACAATTCGGCCCGCAATCAGATCGAAACCCACTTGGCCGGCTCGCTGAAGTCCGACCGTCCCACTCATACGATGTAGTCGGCCTTTTATGCTTGTAGATTCCCATTGTCATCTCGACCGTCTCGATCTTTCCGTCCATGACGGCTCCCTGGATGCTGCGCTGGACGCGGCCCGCCAACGCGGTGTCGGGCACTTCCTGTGCATCGGCGTCAGCGCCGACAACGCAGCCGATGTCAAGGCGCTGGCCGAGCGTTACGCCGATGTCGATTGCTCGGTCGGCATCCACCCGCTGGACGTCAAGGCCGATGCCGCGCCGGCGCTCGATTGGCTGCTGCGCGAGCTGGATCATCCTCGGGTGGTCGCCATTGGCGAAACCGGCTTGGACTATCACTACGAACCGGAAGCTGCGCAAGTACAACAGGCGTCGTTCCGGTTGCACCTGGAGGCGGCGCAGCAGACCGGCAAACCGGTGATTATCCACACCCGCGGCGCCCAGGCCGATACGCTGGCCTTGCTGCGCGACGCCGCGTTGCCCCAGGCCGGTGTGCTGCATTGCTTCACGGAGGATTGGGACATGGCCAAGGCTGCGCTGGACATGGGCTATTACATCTCGCTGTCGGGCATTGTGACGTTTCGCAACGCCGACGCCTTGCGTGACGTCGCCAGTAAAGTGCCGGCCGATCGCCTGTTGGTGGAAACCGACTCGCCGTACTTGGCACCGATTCCGTATCGCGGCAAACCCAACCTTCCGCAATACGTTCGGGAAGTGGCCGCATTCCTGGCGATGCTGCGCGGCGAGTCCTATGAACGCTTCGCGGAACAGACGACGGAAAATTTTAAGCAATTGTTTCCACTGGCCCATGTCCGGCCAGCGCAGGGCTGAGTTTTGCGCAAAAAAAACCCGGGTTCTGGGGGGTGAATCCGGGTTAAGACCATTAGGAGTAAAACAAAGGCACGCGGTCCGTTGGTACCTTTATCGGCGCGTCACTTGGGGGAGATGTCGCGCCGACAGTTCAAGTATTGATCAGTATGCGGGCGCGTCCAGTCTGGCCGGGGTGGTTTTTAAACAAATTTGGAATACGCTCGCTTCGGATAAGTTCTCACCATAGCCAGGGCGTGCCGGGGCGGCGTTTCGGCCTCGCAAGCGTGCAGCGCGACCTGTACGGTTTTGTGAAGAACTGTGGTCGAGAACGGATGATCCGTGCATTTTTGCGTAAGTTAGGCATAATACCCGGCTTCGAATTTTGACCCTTCAGACCTTTTTCTTATGCACAAAGAACCCCGTAAGGTCCGTGAGTTTCGTCGCCGCGAGCAGGAAATTCTCGACACCGCGCTCAAGTTGTTCCTCGATCAGGGTGAAGACAGCGTCACCGTCGAGATGATTGCGGATGCCGTGGGTATCGGCAAAGGCACGATTTATAAACACTTCAAGTCCAAGGCCGAGATCTACCTGCGCCTGATGCTCGATTACGAGCGCGATTTGAACGAGCTGCTGCATTCGGCCGATGTGGACAAGGACAAGGAGGCCCTGTCCCGGGCCTACTTTGAGTTCCGCATGCGCGACCCCCAGCGTTACCGCTTGTTTGACCGCCTGGAAGAAAAAGTGGTCAAGGGCAACCAGGTGCCGGAGATGGTCGAGGAGCTGCACCGGATCCGTGCCTCGAACTTCGAGCGCCTGACGCTATTGATCAAGGGCCGGATCAGCGAAGGCAAGCTCGAGGACGTGCCACCGTATTTCCATTACTGCGCTGCCTGGGCGCTGGTGCACGGCGCGGTGGCGCTATACCACTCGCCGTTCTGGAGCAATGTATTGGAAGATCAGGAAGGGTTCTTCCAATTCCTGATGGACATCGGTGTGCGCATGGGCAACAAGCGCAAGCGCGACACCGATGTTCCGAGCAGCTGAGTCATTCAGATGTCTTATTGCGCCATGTCCGCTTACATGGCGCAGTGCCCCAGGAATATACTCAGGCTTGGGTCTTGCGAAAACTTGAGTTTCAGGTCAAGTTTCGTCGGCCCGATTCTTCTTTCGCCGGAGTGATCCATGATCGTTGACCGTCAAGGCAGGCGTTTCCGCAATTTGCGGATCAGCCTGACTTCTGCCTGCAACTACGCTTGTACCTACTGCGTGCCTGACGGCAAGCGGCTGGTGGCTGCGCAGGATGAATTGTCGGCCGAGGCGATGGCGCGGGGCGTGGCGTACCTGATCGAAGCCGCCGGTATCGAACGGCTGCGCATCACTGGCGGCGAGCCGCTGGTCAGCCCCAAGCTCGAACGTTTCATGACGGCAGTGGGGCAGATGGGCCTGGAGGACATCAGCCTGACCACCAATGGCCAATTGCTGGCGAAAAAGCTGCCCTTGCTGGTGGACGCCGGTATCCGTCGCATCAACGTGTCCCTCGATACCTTGGACCCTGCCGCGTTTCGCAGTATCGCCCGCGGTGGCGACCTGGCGACGGTGCTCGATGGCATGGAGCAGGCCCGGGCGGCGGGGATGAAGATCAAGGTCAACATGGTGCCGTTGCGTGGACAGAACCTGGATCAGGTAATGCCCTTGCTCGAGTATTGCCTGGAACGTGGCTATGAACTGCGTTTCATCGAATTAATGCGCATGGGGCACCTGGCTTCTGATTCCAACGCTTTTTTGCAGCAGTTTGTCAGCCTCCAGCAACTGCTCAGCCTGATCGGCGATCAATACGAGTACCTGCAAGCCGATGCACCGGTGGATGCCACCGCCGTGCGCTATGAGATTCCCGGATTAGGCTACTTCGGCGTGATCGCCAACGAAAGCGTGCCGTTCTGCCGTACCTGTTCGCGGCTGCGGTTGTCTTCTACGGGTTGGCTGCATGGCTGCCTCTCGTCGAGCAACCGTCACTTCGTCGGCGACCTGCTGGACAAGCCCCGTCACCAGGCGTTGCCTGCGCTCCAGCGCTTGCTGGTGAAGGCATTGGGAGACAAGCAGGAGGTGGCGTTTTCTGGCGGTGCGACCATCATGAAAATCATCGGCGGCTGATCAAACTCCCGGGTCAGCCTGTGATTCAAGGCTGAAACACACCTGTTCCATGAGCTGGCGCAAAAGCTGCATCCCACGACCATTCGCCGGTTTTCCGACACCGGTTTCTGGAGGGTAGGATGCGTAGCCTGGTTTTGCTGCTGGCCGTTTTGGTGCTTGGCGGTTGCATGAATGTCAGCGACATGGGGGAGGGGGTTCGTTATCACATGAGCGACGCCGGCCTGCTCGACCACAGCGACAGCCGTCGTGTGAACAATTTGCGCATTCAGCCGGACTCGTTCATTTACATTGCCCAAGGTGCATTCGCGCCGCCTGGCAGCGCCTATCCGCGTCCGAATGTCGTGGCCGAAGAGGCTTTCAACGGTTTCATTGAGTATTTCCCCATGGTCCGTCGTGCCCGTGGGCCCGAAGGCCTGGATGAGGCCATGGGCGAGGCCCGCGCCGCCGGTGCCCACTATTTGCTCTATACCCGCTTCGCCAAGGCAGATAACCGCATCGGCAACACAGATGAATGGCTGGATGAGGAAGCCGTGGATCGCCTGGGTGTCGACACCAGCGTGATTCAAATCATGTTGATCGAGACCAGCACCCAGTATTTGATTGATACTGCACGCATCAAGAGTCGTGGCGGTTTACTGACACTGCACGACAAGCAACCACAAGACCTCATTGCCACGCCGTTGCGTGAATACGCCCGCAGCCTGTTGGGGATGAGCGACGAGTAATGACCAGGAGTCACCATGAGCGGACCGCAAAAAGCCAATGATTTGTTGGGGCAGATCCCCAAGACCAAAGGCCTGCCGCCGGTCCACTTGTGGAATCCCGACTTCTGCGGCGACATCGACATGCGCATCGCCCGGGACGGGACCTGGTACTACCTGGGTACGCCCATCGGGCGCAAGCCGATGGTCAAGCTGTTCTCCACCATCATCCGCCGCGACGGCGATGATTATTTCCTGATTACCCCAGTAGAAAAAGTCGGCATCAAGGTCGACGACGCGCCATTCGTGGCCGTGACCCTGGAGGTCGAAGGTGAGGGCGACGGGCAATTGCTGCGCTTCACCACCAATGTCGACGAAACCACTGAGGCCGGTGCCGAGCATCCGATGCGGGTGATGATCGACCCTCAAACCCAGGAACCTGCCCCCTACGTGCACGTGCGCAGCAATCTCGAAGCATTGATTCATCGCAACGTGTTCTACCAACTGGTGGAGCTGGCGGTCAGTCGCGAGATCGATGGGCAACGCTGGCTTGGGGTCTGGAGCGGCGGCGTGTTCTTTCCCATAGGCCTGGAACCGTAACTCTTGTGGGAGCCGGCTTGCTCGCGAAGGCACTGGCACATCTAATATCTTCTCAACTGACCCACCGCTATCGCGAGCAAGCTCGCTCCACAGGCGGTTTACGCAAAATTCAAATTGACAGCCAATCATATGATCATTAGCGTGGGTCACCATCATGCGTGGCCCACGGGGTTTTCATGTCCAGCAGTTTTCATGCATCGACCGTCGATTGGCTGGGTGGCTGGATAGCTGCCGGCGAGGTCAAGCCTGGGCAGACCATCAAGGTCGAGGCAGACCTGGGCCAGCAACTGGGCGTCAGCCGTACCGTCATTCGTGAGGCGATCAAGACGCTGGTGGCCAAAGGCATGCTCGAAGTCGGGCCGAAAGTCGGCACGCGGGTACTGCCGGTGCGGCGCTGGAACCTGTTCGACCCGCAAGTGGTTGGCTGGCTGTCACGCAGCGGCCTGCCGGAAAACTTCGTCGATGACCTGCTGGACCTGCGTCGTACCATCGAGCCGATGGCGGTACGTTGGGCCTGCGAACGGGCCACCGCCGATCAGGTTCAGGCGATCCGCCTGGCCTACCATGCACTGGAGCGGGCCGTGGACAGCGGTTCTGATTACAACCGCGCCGACCAGTTTTTCCACGAATGCATCCTGGCCGCCAGCCACAATCAATTCATAGAACAGATGGTCCCGGCCCTGGGGGCGTTGCTTGCCGTGTCATTCGAGGTGTCGGCCGCCGACCCGGATGAACTGCGCCGTACCTTGCCCATCCATAAGGATATCGCCGAGGCCATCGCCGCCCGCGATGCGGCGCGGGGCGTCTGGGCCTGCATGACCCTGATCGATAACGCTGACCTGGCCATCAAGCGCTTTTACCCCAATGTCATGGCCGGTCGAACCGAGAACACCGGGCACACCGGGAACGGGAGATTTCAATGAAGTGGACGGCACTTACCGAGCATCGGGCGCAACTGGGCGAAGGGCCCTTCTGGGATGAGCCGACCCAGGCATTGTATTGGGTCGATATCGCCGGCAAGCAGGCGTTGCGGCTGATCGGCGCCAACGTTCAGATCTGGCAGATGCCCGAGCATGTGTCCGCGTTCATACCCACCCAAAGTGGTGACGCGCTGGTGACCCTGAGCAGTGGCGTGTACCGGCTGGACCTCGATTCGCCAGGCCTGGAACCGAGGTTGACGCTGCTGTGCATGGCCGATCCCCAGCCAGGCAACCGCGCCAACGAAGCCCGTTGCGATGCCTTGGGCCAACTCTGGCTCGGCACCATGCAGAACAATATAGGTGAAGAGGGCGAGGATTTGCCCATCGAGCGGCGGTCCGGTGGGCTGTTTCGCGTCAGCGCGGATGGACGGGTCATGCCATTGCTGCGCGGGCTGGGCATCCCCAACACCTTGCTCTGGAGCCCCGATGGCACCACGGTGTATTTCGGCGAAAGCCTCGACGGCACGCTGTATCGGCACTTTATCTATCCGGAAGGCAACCTGGCGCCTGCCGAAGTCTGGTTCGGCCCCCACCCGCGGGGCGGGCCGGACGGCTCGGCAATGGATGCGCGGGGTTATGTCTGGAATGCACGTTGGGACGGCAGTTGCTTGCTGCGGTTGCATCCGGACGGCCATGTCGATCGGGTGATCGAGTTGCCGGTCAGTCGCCCCACCAGTTGCGTGTTCGGAGGGCATGACCTCAAGACGCTGTACATCACCACGGCGGCCAGTCCGTTGGGTCATCCGCTGGACGGCGCGGTCCTGTCCATGCGGGTGGATGTGCCGGGAGTGGCCTGCACGAGGTTTGCTGGCTGAATCCCAAAATATGGGATGTAAATATATATATTGAGATTATTTGGTGGCCGGGTTTATAGTCGGCTCCATCAGCAATACGCACTCACACTAAAAAAACAAAACAGGTGAAGCGATGCAACGATCTTCCCCCGTACGCCCCAGCGGCGTACGCGAGCCACTGCTTCTTCAAGCGCCTTTGGGCCGGTCATCGATGGATGCCCAGTTTTTGTCGTGCCTGGGCGCAGGAGCCTTGAGCCATGGCTGAGCCGCTTGTCCTGCCACCTGTGCCG
Source organism: Pseudomonas sp. Q12-87 (assembly GCF_001269755.1). Taxonomy (NCBI): domain Bacteria; kingdom Pseudomonadati; phylum Pseudomonadota; class Gammaproteobacteria; order Pseudomonadales; family Pseudomonadaceae; genus Pseudomonas; species Pseudomonas sp. Q12-87. The sequence continues at coordinate 183,298 of NZ_LHVI01000011.1, forward strand.
GAGCCGCCAAAGGGCGAACGGCTGAAGGGCAAGGTCGTGCTGCTCACGGGAGCCGCGCAAGGCATCGGCGAGGCAATTGTCGCGGCGTTCGCTTCGCAACAGGCTCGCCTGGTGATCAGCGACATTCAGGCCGAGAAGGTCGAGGCCCTGGCCGCCCAATGGCGAGCGCGCGGGACGGATGTGCAAGCGCTCAAAGCCGATGTGTCGAAACAGCAGGATTTGCAGGCCATGGCCCGTCGTGCCGTCGAACTGTACGGTCGTATCGATGTGCTGGTGAACTGCGCGGGTGTGAACGTCTTCCGCGATCCGCTGGAAATGACCGAGGAAGATTGGCGCCGCTGCTTCGCCATCGACCTGGATGGCGCCTGGTACGGCTGCAAGGCGGTATTGCCGCAGATGATCGAGCAGGGCGTGGGCAGCATCATCAACATCGCTTCCACCCACTCGTCCCACATCATTCCCGGCTGTTTCCCTTACCCGGTGGCCAAACACGGCCTGCTGGGCCTGACCCGCGCCCTTGGCATCGAATACGCGCCCAAAGGGGTTCGCGTCAACGCCATCGCACCGGGCTACATCGAAACCCAACTGAACCTCGACTACTGGAACGGCTTTGCCGACCCCCGAGCCGAACGCCAACGTGCACTGGACCTGCATCCGCCACGCCGTATCGGGCAACCGATCGAAGTGGCCATGACGGCCGTGTTCCTGGCCAGTGACGAAGCACCCTTTATCAATGCCTCATGCATCACCATCGATGGGGGACGTTCGGTCATGTACCACGACTGAATATTTCCGAATTGCAGTCGGAAACTCGCCTGTCATTCAATCATCATACGATATGACTATTCAGGCCTATGCTGTGTAGCAACTTGATGTAACCGCCCAGCCTGCGCTTTTCCACCGATGGTGGAGCAGATCCCTGGACGTTTGGCTTTCAATAAAAAAAACAAGGAGTCAACTATGAATCATCGTCGTGGGATCCGTTCCCTGTGCCGCGCCGCCCTGGCGGTAACCGCAGTCAGCCTCAGCAGCAGCTTGCTGGCGGCTGATCCGGTAAAAATCGGTTTCCTGGTCAAACAGGCCGAAGAACCCTGGTTCCAGACCGAATGGGCGTTCGCCGAGAAGGCGAGCAAGGACAAGGGCTTCGAGCTGATCAAGATCGCGGTGCCTGATGGCGAGAAAACCCTCTCGGCCATCGACAGCCTCGCCGCGAATGGCGCCAAGGGCTTCGTGATCTGCCCGCCAGACGTGTCCCTCGGCCCGGCCATCATGGCCAAGGCCAAGCTCAACGACCTCAAGGTCATTGCCGTGGACGACCGATTCGTCGATGCCAGCGGCAAGTTCATGGAAGACGTGCCGTACCTGGGCATGGCCGCATTCGAGGTGGGCCAGAAGCAGGGCGCAGCGATGGCCGCTGAAGCGAAAAAGCGTAATTGGGATTGGAAAGAAACCTACGCGGTGATCAACACCTTCAACGAACTGGACACCGGCAAGAAGCGCACCGACGGCTCGGTCGATGCCCTGAAGAAGGCCGGGATGCCGGACGATCACATTCTCTTTACCGCACTCAAGACGCTGGACGTACCCGGCAGCATGGACTCCACCAACTCGGCCCTGGTGAAACTGCCTAGCGCTGCGAAAAACCTGATCATCGGCGGCATGAACGACAACACCGTGCTGGGCGGCGTACGCGCCACCGAAGCCGCCGGGTTCAAGGCGGCCAACGTGATCGGTATCGGTATCAACGGCACCGACGCCATCGGCGAACTGAAAAAGCCTAACAGCGGTTTCTTCGGTTCGATGCTGCCAAGCCCGCACATCGAAGGCTACAAGACCGCCGAAATGATGTTCGAGTGGATTACCACCGGCAAGGAACCGCCTAAATACACTGCCATGGACGAGGTGACGCTGATCACCCGGGAGAACTTCAAGCAAGAGCTGGAAAAAATCGGCCTGTGGAACTGACGGCTGGTTGATTCAAAAGCGGCCCTGGCCACATGAGTGGCGGGGTCGCTTGATCTCTGTAAGTTCGAGGTGGTTATGCAAGCGCAAACAGCGACACAGCAACACAACATTGGCGGCAGCTTGCGATTCAACGGGATCGGCAAGAGCTTTCCCGGCGTGCAGGCCCTGGCCAATATCAGTTTCGTTGCGCATCCAGGGCAGGTTCATGCCTTGATGGGCGAAAACGGCGCGGGCAAGTCCACGTTGCTGAAGATTCTCGGCGGCGCCTACATGCCGAGCAGCGGCGACTTGCAGATCGGCGAACAGACGATGGCGTTCAAAGGGACCGCCGACAGCATTGCCAGCGGCGTGGCGGTGATCCACCAGGAGTTGCACCTGGTGCCGGAAATGACCGTCGCCGAAAACCTGTTCCTGGGTCATTTGCCGGCACGCTTCGGCCTGGTCAATCGCGGCCTGCTGCGTCAGCAGGCGTTGAAGCTGCTCAAGGGCTTGGCCGACGAAATCGATCCTTTGGAAAAAGTTGGTCGCCTGTCCCTCGGCCAACGCCAATTGGTGGAAATTGCCAAGGCACTGTCCCGTGGTGCCCATGTCATCGCCTTCGACGAACCCACCAGCAGCCTTTCGGCACGGGAAATCGACCGCTTGATGGCGATCATCGCCCGCCTGCGGGACGAGGGCAAAGTGGTGCTTTACGTCAGCCACCGCATGGAAGAAGTCTTCCGCATCTGTAACGCGGTGACCGTGTTCAAGGATGGCCGTTATGTCCGGACCTTCGAGAACATGAGCGAGTTGACGCACGATCAGTTGGTCACGTGCATGGTCGGTCGCGATATCCAGGACATCTATGACTACCGTCCTCGGGAGCGCGGCGATGTGGCGCTGCAGGTCAAAGGCCTGTTGGGGCCGGGTTTGCGTGAGCCGGTAAGTTTCCAGGTGCACAAGGGCGAAATCCTTGGGCTGTTCGGGCTGGTCGGTGCCGGTCGTACCGAGCTGTTTCGCTTGCTCAGTGGCCTGGAGCGCCAGACCGAGGGTGGTCTTGTCCTGCACGGCAAGGATTTGAAATTGCGTTCGCCGCGCGATGCCATCGCAGCTGGCGTGTTGCTCTGCCCGGAAGATCGCAAGAAGGAAGGCATCATCCCGTTGGGCAGCGTGGGCGAGAACATCAACATCAGCGCCCGTCCGTCCCATTCGACCCTGGGTTGTCTGCTGCGCGGCGATTGGGAGCGGGGCAATGCCGACAAACAGATCAAGTCGCTGAAAGTGAAGACCCCGACAGCGGGGCAGAAAATCATGTACCTGTCCGGCGGCAATCAGCAGAAGGCGATTCTGGGTCGCTGGCTGTCGATGCCGATGAAAGTCCTGCTGCTGGACGAACCGACCCGTGGCATCGACATCGGCGCCAAGGCCGAGATCTACCAGATTATCCACAACCTGGCGGCCGACGGCATCGCGGTAATTGTGGTGTCCAGCGACCTGATGGAAGTGATGGGCATTTCCGATCGGATCCTGGTGCTTTGCGAAGGGGCCATGCGCGGCGAGCTGCCGCGCGACCAGGCCAATGAATCCAACCTGCTGCAACTGGCGCTGCCGCGCCAACGCGTTGCCGACGCGGCGAACTGAGAGGTAAATCATGACCATTCAAAACAATGCACTGCCAACGGCACGCAAACCCCTGGATATGCGCCGCTTCCTGGACGACTGGGTCATGCTGCTGGCGGCCATCGGCATCTTCGTGCTCTGTACGTTGATGATTGACAACTTCCTCTCGCCGCTGAACATGCGAGGCCTGGGCCTGGCCATTTCCACCACCGGCATCGCCGCCTGCACCATGCTGTATTGCCTGGCGTCCGGGCACTTCGACCTGTCGGTCGGCTCGGTGATTGCCTGTGCCGGTGTCGTCGCGGCGGTGGTGATGCGCGACACCAACAGCGTGTTCCTGGGCGTCAGTGCGGCACTGGTGATGGGGCTGATCGTCGGCCTGATCAACGGCATCGTCATCGCCAAGCTGCGGGTCAATGCGTTGATCACCACGCTGGCGACGATGCAGATCGTCCGTGGCCTGGCTTATATTTTCGCCAACGGTAAAGCGGTGGGCGTGTCGCAGGAATCGTTCTTCGTCTTCGGCAACGGCCAATTGTTCGGCGTGCCGGTGCCGATCCTGATCACCATCGTCTGCTTCCTGTTTTTCGGCTGGTTGCTGAACTACACCACCTACGGGCGCAACACCATGGCCATCGGTGGCAACCAGGAAGCGGCGCTGTTGGCAGGGGTGAACGTTGATCGCACCAAGATCATCATCTTTGCCGTGCATGGCGTGATTGGCGCGCTGGCTGGGGTCATCCTGGCGTCGCGCATGACCTCGGGCCAACCGATGATTGGCCAGGGTTTCGAACTGACCGTGATCTCGGCTTGCGTGCTGGGTGGGGTGTCGCTGAGTGGTGGTATCGGCATGATCCGCCACGTCATCGCCGGGGTGTTGATCCTGGCGATCATCGAAAACGCGATGAACCTGAAGAACATCGACACGTTCTACCAGTACGTCATCCGCGGCTCGATCCTGCTGCTGGCGGTGGTGATCGACCGCCTCAAACAACGCTGAAACCTGCCTGCACCGGACCGGCTCATCACGAGCCGGCCCGGTCTGTCGCACACCGATGATCCCTGTGGGAGCGAGCCTGCTCGCGAAGGCGTCTTCCCTGACGCCACAAATCACCCGGCCTTGCGCAACGCTTCGACCAGTTCCTGTTTTCGCATCTTGGACCGCCCAGGAATATTTTTCGCCCGGGCTTCTTTCATCAGGTTATCCACCGTCTGGGCCTCATGATGAGGCTTTGCTGGTGCGTGGGTGACCTTCGCGGGACTTGGCGGCGCGGCGGGCCGATTCCTTGCGGTCGGTTTTCTTTTCAGTGGCCGGTTTTTCCTTGCCTGAACCGCCGGAGCGTTCTCCGCCGCCGGACTGTTTGTTCACCGTCGCCCAAGCCCGCGCCTCGGCTTCGTTCTCCGACACACCCTTGTTCTCATAACTCTCTTCGATGTGCTCGGCCTTGCGCTTTTGCTTGTCGGTGTATTTGTCTTTGCTTCCACGAGGCATGGATTTTTCCTCCTCAAGTGTCTGAGCAGAGGCTACTGGCTGGCAGCGCCACCTTCCGAACCCGAACCACCGGTAGTGGTCTTCGAGCCCGTGCCAGTCTCGGCATTATCCGGAGCCGTAGAGTCCGGTGTATTCATTCCACCCTGACGACCTGTGTCATTACCCTGCACACGCGGATCGGTGCCGGTGGCGGGTGGCTGGCCATTGTTCAGGCCGCCGCCGGTGCCGTCGGTATTCAACTTGGGCAGGCCTTGCGTGGCTGGAGAATTAGGCGCCTGCACCGGATCGGTCGGTCCGGTGCCGGAAGTGGAAGCCGCGAAAGCCACTGAAGACAGCAGCGCGGCGAACGTGAATGCAGTCAGCCTTGAAGTGATCATGGTGTCGCCTCCATTTTTCCAAATGCTTACCTCATCTTGGGTCGCTGCAGTCTGAGGTTGGTGCCTTGGGGGCGACGAATGGCACGCTTGGGTGTAAGTCGTCAAATTTGCCGCGAAATGTGACGAGCGCCGTCCGGCGGCTTAGTATGGTGCTTTCCATTGGCTACAAGGCCTGTTCATGTCGATCGAAATCCGTCCTGCGCAACCCAGCGATGCGCCTCAAATCCTTGCCTTCATCACCGAGTTGGCCGATTACGAAAAGGCCCGCCACGAAGTCATTGCCAGTGTGGCCGACATCGAGCGCAGCCTGTTCAGCGAAGGCGCGACCGCCCATGGGCTGATCTGCCTGCGCGACGGCGTGCCGATTGGTTTTGCGGTGTTTTTCTTCAGTTATTCCACTTGGCTGGGCAGCAATTGCCTGTACCTCGAAGACTTGTACATCACCCCGGAACAGCGCGGTGGCGGGGCGGGCAAGACGTTGCTGCGCCACTTGGCAAAAGTTGCCTGCGACAACGATTGCGGTCGCTTCGAGTGGAGCGTGCTGGACTGGAACACCCCGGCCATCGAGTTCTACAAATCCCTCGGCGCGCAACCCCAGGAAGAATGGGTGCGCTACCGAATGGACGGCAAGGTGCTACGGGACTTCGCCCAAGGCAACTGAGCGGCTCACGAGTGCGCAGCGCACGCGTACTCGGCGAACCCCGGTCGTTGTTCGAGGCGCTCGCAATAGGCCGCCACCGCCGGATAGTCCGGACGCTCCATGGGCGTCTGGCGCCAGCGGTGCACGGACAGGCCGATGAGCACATCGGCGAGGGAGAAGTCCTTGCCGGCCACGTAGGCCCCGGTGCGATTCAATTGCTGCTCCAGCAAACCCATCTTGTCGTTCCAGCCCTTGATTCCGGCGGCGATGCGCTGTGGGTCCTGGCAATCCGGATCCTTGCGTACCAGGGCGTAAAACGGATATCCCCAAGATGGGTTGAGTTCCGTCGCCTGCCAATCCATCCATTGTTCGACCCGTGCCCGGGCGGCCGGCTCGACGGGCAATAAATCGCTGCGCCCATGCTTGCCTACCAAGTAGCGGCAGATGGTATTCGATTCCCAGAGCACGCCGTTCTCATCGATGATCACCGGGACCTGGGCATTGGGGTTCAAAGCCAGGAACGCCGGATCATGAGTCGAATTGAAGCCGATCCCCCAGTCTTCGCGTTCGTAAGGAATTTCCAGTTCCTGACACGTCCACAGTACCTTTCTGACGTTGATTGACGAAGTACGTCCGAGAATTTTCAGCAATTGTCCCATCACGTTTTCCCTGAGTGTTAAGGCATCCGATCAAAAAACGTAGCAGGCTCCCGGGCGGATGGCGATTGGCTTTTTATTGAAATTTCGCAATCCCAATATATGGGAGGCATATTTATATATTGAGATTTCGCCTCGCCCAGGTTTATAGTCCGTCTCACTCACTGCCAATAAACAGAACAGGTGAAGCGGATGCAGGCGCAATTGATCGCGCTCGATTGGGGGACTACCTCTTTACGGGCTTATAAACTCGGGGCCGGTGGCGAAGTGCTTGAACAGCGCGCGCTGTCGTCGGGGATCATGCAGTTGCCGTCCGGACCGCGAACCGTGGCCGGCCAGGCATGCGCCGACGGTTTCGAACTGGCCTTCGACGAGGCCTGCGGCGACTGGCTCGATGCCCAACCTGGCTTGCCGGTCATTGCCTGCGGCATGGTCGGCAGCGCCCAGGGCTGGCGCGAAGCGCCTTACTGCGATACCCCCGCCAACGTCGCCAATCTCGGACATTCCCTACAAACCGTGCGCAGTCTTCGCGGGGTTGTTGTGCACATCGTGCCGGGAGTGATCCAACGCTCACGCTTGCCCAATGTGATGCGCGGCGAAGAGACCCAGGTGCTCGGCGCCTTGCACAGCCTGCCGAGCGATGCCGTACTGATCGGCTTGCCGGGCAGCCACTCGAAATGGGTGGAAGTGGTCGACGGTTGCATCACGCATTTCGATACGTTCATGACCGGCGAGATCTTCGCCGTGCTCAGCGACCACAGCATTCTCGGCCGCACTCAACAGCGTGGCGCGACGTTCGACGGCCCGGCCTTTGATCGCGGCGTGCAGGTGGCGTTGTCGGTGGATGGCCAGATCGGCCCGTTGTCCACCGTGTTCAGCGCCCGCAGCCTGGGCTTGACGGGCGAACTGCCTGCCAGCGCCCAGGCGGACTATCTGTCCGGGCTGTTGATCGGCCATGAGCTGACCGCGCTGGCCACCGTACAGCGCCGTCGCCGTGACCGCATCCACTTGCCGACGGTGGTGCTGATCGGCAATTCGCAACTCTGCGCTCGTTATCAACGAGCCCTCGACGCCTGCGGTTTTGCCCGGGTGACCCTGGCCGAACAGGCCACCGAACGTGGCTTATGGCAACTGGCCGTGGCGGCCGGGCTGCTCGGCGCCACCGCTTCTTAACCTGACTGGAGGTCTGAACATGCTCACACAAGCATTGGCGCACAACGGGCTGATCGCGATCCTGCGGGGTTTGCGTCCCGAAGAGGCGGCCGCCATCGGTGAAGTCCTGTATAGCGCCGGATTTCGCGTCATTGAAGTACCGCTCAATTCCCCCGAACCGTACGAAAGTATCCGCATCCTGCGTAGCACCTTGCCCGCCGATTGCCTGATCGGTGCCGGTACCGTGCTTACGCCGGAGCAGGTCGAACAAGTGAAGGCCGCCGGTGGCCAAGTGATCGTCATGCCCCACAGCGACCCCAAGGTCCTGCGGGCGGCGAAAGCGGCCGGGCTGTACCTGTCGCCAGGCGTCGCCACGCCGACCGAAGCCTTTGCCGCACTGGCCGAAGGCGCCCATGTGTTGAAGATGTTCCCGGCCGAGCAAATGGGTCCGGCGGTGGTCAAGGCCTGGCTTGCGGTGCTGCCGGCCGGGACCGTGCTGGTGCCGGTCGGTGGGATTACGCCGGACAACATGGCGGTGTTCGTCGAGGCCGGCGTCAAAGGGTTCGGCCTCGGTTCCGGGCTGTTCAAGCCGGGGCTGACGGCGGAGGAGGTGGCGGTGCGCGCCAAGGCCTACGTGGCCGCGTGGAATGCCTTGAACTAAGACTTTTCCAGCGCCCCGTGCGCTGCATCTGACAAGAGAGACAACAAGATGAAAATCACCAAACTGACCACGTTTATCGTTCCACCGCGCTGGTGCTTCCTCAAGGTTGAAACCGACGAGGGCGTTACCGGTTGGGGCGAGCCTGTGGTTGAAGGCCGTGCCCACACGGTGGCGGCTGCCGTTGAAGAATTGTCCGACTACCTGATCGGCAAAGACCCACGCAACATCGAAGACATCTGGACTGTGCTTTATCGCGGTGGCTTTTACCGGGGCGGTGCCATTCACATGAGCGCCCTGGCCGGTATCGATCAGGCGCTGTGGGATATCAAGGGCAAGGCCCTGGGCGTGTCGGTCAGCGATTTGCTCGGCGGCCAGGTGCGCGACAAGATTCGCGTGTATTCGTGGATCGGTGGTGATCGCCCGGCAGACACCGCCCGAGCGGCGAAGGAGGCGGTGGCGCGGGGCTTCACGGCGGTCAAGATGAATGGCACCGAAGAGCTGCAGTTTCTCGACACCTTCGAGAAAGTCGACCTGGCCCTGGCCAACGTCGCGGCGGTACGCGATGCGGTCGGGCCGAACGTCGGCATCGGCGTGGACTTCCACGGCCGCGTGCACAAGCCAATGGCCAAGGTGCTGATGAAAGAACTCGACCCGTACAAGCTGATGTTCATCGAGGAACCGGTGCTCAGCGAAAACTACGAGGCTCTCAAGGAACTGGCGCCGCTGACCAGCACGCCGATCGCCCTGGGCGAGCGGTTGTTTTCCCGCTGGGATTTCAAGCGCGTGCTCAGCGAAGGCTACGTCGACATCATCCAACCGGATGCGTCCCACGCCGGCGGCATCACCGAAACCCGCAAGATCGCCAACATGGCCGAGGCCTATGACGTGGCGCTGGCGCTGCACTGTCCGTTGGGCCCCATCGCCCTGGCGGCGTGCCTGCAACTGGATGCGGTCTGCTACAACGCGTTCATCCAGGAGCAGAGCCTGGGTATCCACTACAACGAGAGCAACGACCTGCTGGACTACATCAAGGATCCGCAGGTGTTCGACTATGACAAAGGCTTCGTGAAAATCCCCAACGGCCCGGGCCTGGGCATCGAGATCAACGAGGAATACGTCATCGAACGCGCGGCCATCGGCCATCGCTGGCGCAACCCGATCTGGCGCCATGCCGATGGCAGTTTTGCCGAGTGGTGAGTGCCTAGACACCACTGTCCCCGTGGCGAGGGAGCTTGCTCCCGCTCGACTGCGCAGCGGTCGCAGAGATGTCAGCCCATACATCCAGGGGGCTGCTGCGCAGCCCAGCGGGAGCAAGCTCCCTCGCCACAGCTGTCGACTTGACTGCTCGTTCGTTCCGCCCCCAATAAACATAAAAAGAGGCACCTCCCATGCAAGCGCACCCCCTGAGCGCGCAGGCGTCATTGGTGACGCCCAGCCGCAAGCGTTTTTTCATCATGGTCCTGCTGTTCATTACCGTAGTGATCAATTACTTGGACCGCAGCAACCTGTCGATCGCCGCTCCCGCGCTGACCAGCGACCTGGGCATCGATCCGATCCACGTCGGGCTGATCTTCTCGGCGTTCGGCTGGACCTACGCCGCCATGCAAATCCCTGGCGGCTGGCTGGTCGACCGCGTACCCCCGCGCATTCTCTACAGCGTGGCGTTGCTGTTGTGGTCGGCGGCCACGGTGATGCTCGGTTTCGCCGCCAGTTTCATCGCGCTGTTCGTGCTGCGCATGGCCGTCGGTGCCCTGGAAGCGCCGGCTTATCCGATCAACAGCCGCGTGGTCACCACTTGGTTTCCCGAGCGCGAGCGGGCCACGGCCATCGGGTTCTACACGTCCGGGCAGTTTGTCGGGCTGGCGTTCCTGACGCCGGTATTGGCGTGGCTGCAACATGCCTTCGGTTGGCACATGGTGTTCGTGGCGACCGGTGCGGTGGGGATCATCTGGGCGGCGATCTGGTACGCGGTGTATCGCGAGCCACGGGATTTCAAGGGCGCCAATGCCGCTGAAATCGAACTGATCCGCGAGGGCGGCGGGCTGGTGGATATCCAGGCCGAAACGGCCAAGGCCAAGGCAAAATTCAGCTGGACCGACTTGGGTATCGTCCTGACCCAACGCAAGTTGTGGGGCATTTACCTGGGGCAGTTCTGCCTCAACTCTACGCTGTGGTTTTTCCTGACGTGGTTCCCGACTTACCTGGTGAAATATCGCGGCATGGATTTCATCAAGTCCGGCTTGCTGGCATCGCTGCCATTTCTCGCGGCGTTCGTTGGCGTGTTGTGTTCCGGATTCTTCTCCGACTGGCTGATCCGTCGCGGCGCTACCGTTGGGTTCGCGCGCAAGCTGCCGATCATTGGCGGGTTGTTGATTTCCACCTCGATCATCGGTGCCAATTTTGTTGAGTCGACGCCGTTGGTCATCGCCTTCCTGGCCTTGGCATTCTTCGGCAACGGCCTGGCGTCGATCACGTGGTCGCTGGTGTCGACCCTGGCGCCAGCACGGCTGCTTGGACTGACTGGCGGGGTGTTCAATCTCATCGGCAACTTGGCGGCCATCGCCACGCCGATCGTGATCGGCTTCCTTGCCAGTGGCGATTCGTTTGCTCCGGCCATTACCTATATCGCGGTTCTGGCATTGTGTGGCGCGCTTTCCTACATCCTGCTGGTCGGGAAGGTCGAGCGCATCGAGTTGTAGTCCTACGGGGCGGGCGACCATAATGCCGCCCGTTCCCCGCTCACTGTTGAAGGCCGGCTATGCAGCAAGACGATCCAAAAATTACCAGGGACGCCGCGCCCACAGGCACCCAGACATTGTTGCGTGGCCTGGGTGTGGTGCAGGCAGTTGCCAGCGGCGCCCGTGACTTGAAGGAAATCGCCCGGCTGATCGGCACCACCCGCAGCACCACCCATCGCCTCGCCAGTTGCCTGGTGGACGAACGTTACCTGCGCGTGGTGCCCCAAGTGGGTTACCTGCTGGGGCCGAAGCTGATCGAGCTGGGTTTCCAGGCCCGGGAAGAATTGCCGCTGGTGAGCCTGGCAGGGCCGTATCTGGACGAGCTGTCGGTGCTGACTGGAGACACCGTTCACCTGGCGATTCGCGAGGGCGACGAGGTGCTGTATCTGTTGAAGAATCCGGGGCGCAATGGTCCAGAGATGCGCTCGCGGGTGGGCCACCGCATGCCATTGGCGCGCACGGGAATCGGCAAGGCGCTGATGCTTGATGACTCTCAAGAACAGTGGAAAAGATTGTATGAAATCAGCCTGCCGGCCGGCGGGAAGAATCAGTTCTGGCCCCAGCATCAAGAGCAATCCTGGGAACAGTTCCATCAACGAATGGTGGAGTATGTGGCGGGGGGCTATGCCTTCGACCTGGAAGACAACGAACCGTCGATCCGCTGTGTGGCGGCGCCGATTCGCGACGCCGGCAAGCGCATCGTCGCCGGTATCAGCATCGCTAGCACCGTACCCTACATGCCGCTGGAAAAAATGGCCGAGCTGATTCCCCTGGTCAAAGGGGTCACAGCCCGGCTCTCGGCGGAACTGGGCGCCAAGGTCTGACGAAGGTCAGGCCTTGAGCGTTGCCATGTCGATGACGAAGCGGTACTTCACGTCTCCGGCGATCATGCGGCTGTAGGCCTCGTTGATCTGGCGGATGTCGAGCATTTCAATGTCGCAACTGATGTTGTGTTCGGCACAGAAATCCAGGACTTCCTGGGTTTCTGCGATACCGCCGATCAACGAACCAGCCAGGACGCGACGGCCCATGATCAAATTGGCCGCATGGACCGGCGGATCGATCGGCTCTACCAGGCCCACCAGGATGTGTACACCGTCGAACCGCAGGGTACTGAGGTAGGGATTCAGGTCGTGCTGCACCGGAATGGTGTCCAGCAGGAAGTGGAAGCGTCCGGCCGCAGCGGCCATCTGCTCGGCGTCGGTGGACACGATCACATGGTCGGCGCCCTGGCGACGGGCTTCTTCCGCCTTGCTCGCCGAGCGAGTGAACAGCGTTACTTCAGCGCCCATCGCCTTGGCGAACTTGATGCCCATATGGCCCAAGCCGCCCATGCCGAGCACGCCGACCTTGTCGCCGGCTTTCACGCCGTAGTGCTTGAGCGGGGAGTAGGTGGTGATGCCGGCACAGAGAATCGGTGCGGCGCCGGCCGGATCGAGCGCGGCCGGGATGCGCAGCACGAAGTGCTCGTTGACTACAATGCTGTTGGAGTAACCGCCCATGGTATGCCCGCCGCTGATACGATCCGGGCTGGCATAGGTCTGGGTCATGCCCTGGTAGCAGTATTGCTCCAGGTCAGCATGACAAGCTTCGCACTCGCGGCAGGAGTCGACCATGCAGCCAACACCCACCAAGTCACCGACCTTATAACGGGTGACATTCGCACCGACGGCGGTAACCTTGCCTACGATTTCGTGGCCGGGCATCAGCGGGTAGACCGCGATGCCCCATTCGTTGCGAGCCTGGTGGATATCGGAGTGGCAGACGCCACAGTAGAGAATGTCGATTGCCACGTCGTCGGCCTGTGGGCTGCGCCGCTCGAATTTCATGGGGGCGAGGGGCGCGGTGGGCGATTGAGCGGCGTATCCGATGGCGGTGTACATAATGAACCTCGCTAAACAGTGAACAGTGGTGAGGCGATCTATTCTGGGAGCCATGGCGGCATTCGGCGATGGCGATTCCTACGGGTGTCGTGCCTAATCCTCCGACCTTGGTCGTGGATTGATCCTATGGAGTACCAGACCTGCGATGATGTTCCCATCCCTTTATCCATGAAGTTTTTCCCATGTTGCTGACCCGTCATCTCGATGCCAACGCGGCGCTGGTTTCGCTGATCGAACCCCTGGCGACCCGTGACGGCTTTATTCCTACACGGCTGCCTGGCGTGCAAGTGCTGCGGTGCAGCCAGGACATTGCCCGTGGCCCACAGCTCTACGAGCCGAGCCTGGTGATCATTGCCCAGGGCAGCAAACTGGCGTACCTGGGGCCGCGCACGCTGGAGTACGGCGCTGGGCATTACCTAATCCAGGCGTTACCGGTGCCGTTCGAGTGCGAAACCTATGCCATGCCCAATGCTCCGCTGCTTGGGATATCCGTTTCGATCGACCGGGCGCTGTTGGGCGAGCTGGTGCTGGCGATGGGGTTGATGCCGGGGCGAAGCCTCGCGGCGCAGACGCCGGAGTCCATGACCAGCGCCGTGCTCGATGGCGCCATGCGCGGATGCGTCGAGCGCCTGTTGCAGTGCTTGCACGACCCGCTGGAGTGCCAGGTCATGGGCCAGGCGCGACTGCGCGAATTACTCTTCGCCGCCTTGCGCGGGCCTCAGGCTGATGTATTGCGGGCGCTGGTGGAGCAGCAAGGGCAGTTCGCTCGGATTGCTGCGGCCCTGAGCCACTTGCATACGCACTTCACCGAACCGCTGAACGTCGAGACGCTGGCCAGTTGCGCGAACATGAGCGCCTCGACCTTTCATGAACATTTCAAGCGCAGCACCTTGCTGTCGCCGGTGCAGTATCTGAAACGGCTGCGCCTGCTCAAGGCCCAGCGGCTGCTGCTCACCGAGGGCTTGGGCGTGGCCCAGGTCGCGCATCAGGTGGGGTATCAGAGCTCGTCGCAGTTCAGCCGGGAGTACAAACGCTACTTCGAGCGTAATCCCGGGGAAGAGCGCGCAGCTTGATACACTGAAAATCCTTTGTGGGAGCGGGCTTGCTCGCGAAAGCGGTGTATCTGCCGGCATTTTTGTCGACTGACCCACCGCTTTCGCGAGCAAGCCCGCTCCCACATTTGGACTGTGATGTTCCTCTGATTGCGGGCAACAAAAAGGCCCCCATTGCGGGAGCCTTGATGTTCAGTGCGTCGACTTACATGTTCGGGTAAGTCGGCCCACCGGCGCCTTCCGGCGAAACCCAGGTGATGTTCTGTGCAGGGTCCTTGATGTCGCAGGTCTTGCAGTGCACACAGTTCTGGGCGTTGATCTGGAAGCGCTTCTCGCCGTCTTCCTTGGTCACCACTTCGTATACGCCGGCCGGGCAGTAGCGTTGGGCCGGTTCGTCGTACAACGGCAGGTTCTTGCTGATCGGGATGCTCGGGTCGGTCAACTTCAGGTGGCAGGGCTGTTCCTCTTCATGGTTGGTACCGGAGATGAACACCGAGCTGAGTTTGTCGAAGCTGAGCTTGCCGTCCGGTTTCGGGTAGTCGATCTTTTTGCAATCGGCCGCCAGCTTCAGGCAGGCATAGTCGGGCTTGTTGTCGTGCAGGGTGAACGGCAGCTTGCCGCCGAAGATGTTCTGGTCGAGCCAGTTGAAGCCGCCGCCGATAATGGCACCGTACTTGTGGATTGCAGCACCGAAGTTGCGGCTGGCGAACAGCTCTTCATGCAGCCAGCTGGCCTTGAAGGCGTCCACGTAGGTGTTCAGTTCTTCAGCGCCTTCGGAGCCCGCGAACAGCGCATCGGCCACGGCATCGGCGGCGAGCATGCCGGATTTCATGGCGGTGTGGCTGCCCTTGATCTTGGCAAAGTTCAGGGTGCCGAGGTCGCAACCAATCAGTGCGCCACCCTTGAAGACCATTTTCGGCAGCGAGTTCAGGCCGCCCTTGGCGATGGCGCGGGCGCCGTAGCTGACGCGCTTGCCGCCTTCGAGGTACTGCTTGAGCACTGGGTGATGCTTGAGGCGT
This sequence comes from Pseudomonas sp. Q12-87, assembly GCF_001269755.1. Taxonomy (NCBI): domain Bacteria; kingdom Pseudomonadati; phylum Pseudomonadota; class Gammaproteobacteria; order Pseudomonadales; family Pseudomonadaceae; genus Pseudomonas; species Pseudomonas sp. Q12-87. Next base: position 198,532 of record NZ_LHVI01000011.1, read on the forward strand.
TGGAACTCGTCGAACGGCGACAGGAAGGTGTTGCTGTAGGACAAGTCAACGATCAGGCCGACCACCACTTGGTTGTTTTCCAAGTGATAAAGGAAAGAGCCGCCGGTGTTTTCGGTGCCCATGATGTCCAGCGGCCAGCCAGCGGTGTGCACCACCAGGCCTGGCTGATGCTTGGCCGGGTCGATTTCCCAGATTTCCTTCAGGCCGATGCCGTAGTGCTGGACGTCGGCTTCGCTGTCCAGGTTGAAGCGCTTGATCAGTTGCTTGCCGATGTGGCCACGGCAGCCTTCGGCGAACAGCGTGTATTTGGCGCGCAATTCCATGCCAGGGGTGTAGAGGCCTTCCTTCGGGTGGCCTTCACGGTCGACACCCAAGTCACCGGTGATAATGCCGCGTACCACGCCATTTTCGTCGAACAGCGCTTCCTGGGCGGCAAACCCAGGGTAGATTTCCACGCCCAGGTTCTCGGCCTGCTGGGCCAGCCAGCGGCACAGGTTGCCCAGGGAAATAATATAGTTGCCTTCGTTGTGCATGGTCTTGGGCACGAAGAAGTCAGGGATTTTGCTCGCGGTCTCGGGGCTTTTCAGGACATAAATGTCATCGCGCTTGACGGGCGTGTTCAAGGGCGCGCCGAGTTCTTTCCAGTCCGGGAACAGCTCGTTCAGGGCACGGGGTTCGAACACCGCGCCGGAAAGGATATGCGCACCGACTTCGGAGCCTTTTTCGACCACGCAGACGCTGATTTCCTTACCGGCTTCGGCGGCCTTCTGTTTCAGTCGGCAAGCGGCAGACAGGCCAGCGGGGCCGGCACCGACGATGACCACGTCGAATTCCATGTATTCGCGTTCCACAGGCTATCTCCTACTCAAGGCTCACAGTTTTTCTAATTGGAGGTTTGGCGTTGCATCCGTTGTTTCCTTCGCGAAAGCGACGAAAGCGACAATGGATGAAACGCGGTTCTCTCTTAAGCGGCGCATTATATCTACACCACTCTCAGGGTCCAATACAAACGTTTGTTTGAAATTGCCGCAGCCCAGATAAATCACTGACGTACGGCTTATGACTGACCATTTTGCCGTATTGACCGGAATAGGCGTTCCGGTCAAGATACGGGCGGTTTTGCGCTCGCCGTAGGCTGACTATTGGTTTCAAGAGCACCTCTAAAGACAGGGCCAAGGCAGCACAAAGGGACGTATTGCGTGGTTCGGACGCGCAGTTTACACGCCGCGATAATGAATGACCCATCAGTCATCACTGACGAATGGTCTTCACTCCCGTGAGCAGGGTCATGTGTGGTTCATGCCGGCGTTTTTAGAGGTGCCCTTGCGCCCATGATCATCAACCGCCAGGTTCGCCTAGGCGACTTTCTTTTCACCGGAGAGTAACGAGGAATCCATGAAGGTTCTTGTAGCTGTCAAACGAGTGGTCGACTATAACGTCAAGGTTCGCGTCAAGGCGGACAACTCCGGCGTCGACCTCGCCAACGTCAAGATGTCGATGAACCCTTTCTGCGAAATCGCCGTAGAAGAAGCCGTACGCCTGAAAGAAAAAGGCGTGGCGACTGAGATCGTCGTCGTCTCCATCGGCCCGACCACCGCCCAGGAACAGCTGCGCACGGCGCTGGCACTGGGTGCCGATCGCGCCATCCTCGTCGAATCCGCCGAAGACCTGACCTCCCTGGCCGTGGCCAAGCTGCTCAAGGCCGTTGTCGACAAGGAACAGCCTTCGCTGGTGATCCTAGGCAAACAAGCCATCGACAGCGACAACAACCAGACCGGCCAGATGCTTGCAGCATTGAGCGGCTACGGTCAGGGTACGTTCGCGTCGAAAGTCGAAGTCAGCGGCGACAGCGTTGCCGTGACCCGTGAAATCGACGGCGGCGCGCAGACGGTTTCCCTGAAACTGCCGGCCATTGTCACCACCGACCTGCGTTTGAACGAGCCGCGTTATGCGTCGCTGCCAAACATCATGAAAGCCAAGAAGAAGCCTCTCGAAGTGCTGACTCCGGACGCTTTGGGCGTTTCCACTGCCTCCACCAACAAGACCGTGAAAGTCGAAGCGCCGGCTGCACGCAGCGCGGGCATCAAGGTCAAGTCGGTGGCTGAACTGGTCGAGAAACTGAAAAACGAAGCGAAGGTAATCTAAATGACTATCTTGGTTATTGCTGAACACGACAACAAAGTGTTGGCCCCGGCCACGCTGAACACCGTCGCTGCCGCTGCCAAAATTGGCGGCGACATCCACGTCCTGGTGGCCGGGCAGGGCGCTGGCGCCGTTGCCGAAGCCGCTGCGAAAATCGCTGGCGTGGCAAAAGTACTGGCGGCCGACAACGCTGCCTACGCGCACCAGTTGCCGGAGAACGTCGCTCCGCTGGTAGCTGAGCTGGGCAAGGGCTACAGCCACATCCTGGCTGCCGCCACTTCCAACGGCAAGAACATCCTGCCGCGCGTTGCCGCTGCACTGGATGTCGACCAGATCTCCGAAATCATCTCGGTAGAAAGCGCCGACACCTTCAAGCGCCCGATCTACGCTGGTAACGCCATTGCCACCGTGCAATCGACTGCTTCGGTCAAGGTCATCACCGTGCGCGCCACCGGTTTCGATCCGGTTGCCGCTGAAGGTGGCTCGGCTGCCGTTGAGGCCGTAGGCGCTGCCCATGACGCGGGTATCTCCAGCTTCGTCGGTGAAGAACTGGCCAAGTCCGACCGTCCGGAACTGACCGCTGCCAAGATCGTCGTTTCCGGCGGCCGTGGCATGCAGAACGGTGATAACTTCAAACATCTGTACGCCCTGGCTGACAAGCTGGGCGCTGCCGTCGGTGCTTCCCGCGCGGCGGTTGACGCAGGTTTCGTACCCAACGACATGCAGGTCGGCCAGACCGGCAAGATCGTTGCGCCACAGCTGTACATCGCCGTCGGTATCTCCGGCGCGATCCAGCACCTGGCCGGCATGAAAGACTCCAAAGTGATCGTAGCGATCAACAAGGACGAAGAAGCGCCGATCTTCCAAGTGGCCGACTACGGTCTGGTAGCAGACCTGTTCGAAGCCATCCCTGAGCTGGAGAAGCTGGTCTAATCCGGCGTCTTCACTTATAAAGAGCCCGGCCTTTTGGCCGGGTTTTTTATTTCCGTATCAGAGGAGCGTATCGCCATGGAACTGCGCCGTTTGGTTGGTTGGTCGTTGCTATGGGCACTGGTGGTTGTGCCGGGCCTGTCTGCCGCTGCCGGCAAATGCGAGCGACTGATTGCCACTGGCAGCCCGGATGCGCCGCCTTATCTCTGGCAAGACCCCCATGACCCCAAGCACTTGATCGGTGCCGGTGCCGATCTGCTGATGCAAGTGGGGGCGGAGCTGGGGCTCAAGATCGAACTGCTTTACGCCGGCAAGCGTGCCCAGGCGCTGGATGAAGTGCGCAGCGGCCGCATGGACCTGCTGACCGATGCTCCGCTGACCAGCAGCGGGCTTGAAACCCTGGACTACGTGCACCCGCCCTTGCTGGAAAACGATTACCTGGTCTGGACCCGCAAGGATTCGACGCTGGTCATCAATGAACCCGGCGACCTTCATGGACACCCAGGCGCATTGTCGGAAAAGTCGCGGATGACCTCGGATTTTGGCGTCTTTGCCGAGCAGAAATTATCCCTGGTCCGCACGCCCAACCTGACCCAGGCATTCCAAAAACTGCTGCTGGGAGAAGTGGAATATGTCCTGGCGGGCCGCTATTCGGGCTTGGCAATGGCGCAGACGCTGGGGATGGCGAACGACCTGCAGGCTTCGCCGCAACCGGTGGATAAACCGGGGCTGTTCCTCGCGATTTCCCATAACTCCGCCTGCAATGACCCATGGTTACGCGGACAGCTGGCGCAAAAGATGACAGAATTGGCCGCGTCCGGCCTGGCGGAGGCTGTGTTGCAGCGCAATCTGGAGCGTTGGAACACACAGTTGCAGCCACCTGTCAGTGCCCCAAAACAGTAGGGAACATTAGTGACTATTCGACCTCTTTTCGCTGCCCTGGCCGTTATGGCTCTGGCGGGCTGCGCAGCCGATCCGGCGCCGAATGAACAGATACGCCTGACTGAACAGGCATTGGAGCAAGCCCGGGCCGTGGGCGCCACCGCCGACGAAGTGCCCGAATTGAAGCTGGCTGAAGACAAGTTCGCCCGGGCCAAATCGAACATGGCCGACGCATCCTACAAGAAGGCGCGGATGCGGGCCGAACAGGCCGAACTCGATGCTCGCCTGGCTGAAGCGAAGGTGCTGACCCTCAAGAGCCAGGAGCAACTGAACGTGCTCGACACGCGCATCAAGCGCTTGCGCAAACAATTGAGGGATGATGCCCAATGAAGCCGTCCCATGTTTTTGGCGGCCTGGTCCTGACGGGCCTGGCCAGCTTGTACGGCTGTGTGGGCCAGCGCAGCGAGGCCGCGCTCGAGCAAGCCAGTTCCGATTTCCAGAAGGTCAAGGAAGACGCCAACGTATTGCGTGCCGCGCCCCGGGACGTCATCCGTGCCGGTGAATCCCTGGCCCGCGCCGATCGCTTGTCCAGCTATTGGGGCAGCGGCGAGGATGTGCAGCACTATGCCTACCTGAGCCAGCGCTACAGCGAGATCGCCCGTGAGCATAGCAACCAGGTGCTCAACGAAGAGCGCGCCGCGAAGCTCGAATTGGAGCGTCAGCGCCTGCAATTGGCCCTGCGCGAGTCCAAGCTGTTGAGCGTGCAGCAACAGGGCAAATGGCTCGAAGAGCAGATCATGGCGATGGCGACGACCCAGACCGATCGCGGCCTGGTCATGACGCTGGGTGATGTGTTGTTCGACACCGGTGAAGCGGAACTGAAAAACTCGGCCAACCGGATAGTACTCAAGATTGTGCAGTTCCTGCAGCTCAACCCCAAGCGCGTGGTGCGCATCGAAGGGTACACCGACAGCACGGGCGGCAAGCAGGAGAACCTCAAGCTGTCTCGCGACCGAGCGCAAGCAGTGGCGGATGTGCTGGTGGACCTGGGGATTGATGAAAAACGCATCCAGGTCGAAGGCTACGGCGATGAGTACCCGGTAGACGTCAATGCTTCCGAGCGTGGCCGGGCGCAGAACCGTCGCGTTGAAATTGTGTTCTCCGATGAAAAAGGCCAGCTCGGCGCTGCCCGTTAAGGGCTGCGTCACTGGAAAACCCGGCCCCGTTAATGGCGCCGGGTTTTTTTTGGCTCAAAATAGATGATCCACGGGTACAGTTGGGGCTGTCACTGCGCTGTATGGTCAAGTAATCTGGCAACTGTCCCAGTACACTTCTAAACTGTTCCGGTATCGTTTCCGACAAGAATAAAATGCCCGTGAAATCGAGTGCTGCGTCATGACCAACCTTCTTCTCTATCAACGTATCGCCCAACAGCTGGCCGAAGACATCCGTCGCGGGGTCTATCAGCCCGGTGAGCGCGTACCTTCGGTGCGCAAGATGAGTTCGCAGCTCAACGTCAGCCATGCCACGGTGTTGCAGGCCTACGCGAACCTTGAAGACCAGGGACTCATTCGCGCGCGGCCGCAGTCGGGCTACTACGTGCACCAGACGCCGGCCTTGACGGCGCCGACCCCGGACATCGCCCGGGTCGAACGCCCGGGCCTGGTGACTCGCAGCAGCATCATCCAACAGGTGTTGGTCGAGTCGCGTCGCGAAGGTGTATTCCCCCTCGGGGCGGCGGTGCCGAGCGTCGATTACCTGCCCGTTCGGGCGTTGCATCAGCAGTTGGCCAAGGTCACGCGTTTTCACAGTCCGCGAGCGTTCAGCTACATGTTCAGCCCGGGCTTCGAGCCATTGCGGCGCCAGGTGGCGATTCGAATGCGCGATGCCGGCGTGGTGGTAGACCCCTCCGAAGTGGTGATCACCCATGGCTGTGTCGACGCGCTGCAAATGTCCTTGCGAGTGCTGACCCGGCCGGGCGATTTGATCGCCGCCGAGTCGCCCACTTATTACGGTTTGCTGCAACTGGCGGACCTGCTGGGCCTGAAAGTCATCGAAATTCCCAGTGACCCGGTCACCGGCATGAGCCTTGAAGCCTTGCAACTGGCGGCCAACCAATGGTCGATCAAGGCATTGGTGCTGACCACGCGCCTGAGCAATCCCCTGGGCGGCACCATGCCGGAGGAGCGCCAGAAGCAGTTGCTGCGCCTGGCCTCGGACTTCGACATCCAGATCGTCGAGGACGATATCTACGGCGAGTTGATGTTCGAGCAGGGCCGCACCAAGGCACTGAAGGCCTACGACCGCTTGGATCGGGTCATCTACTGTTCGAGTTTCTCCAAGACGTTGTCGCCGGGTGTGCGCATCGGCTGGATGATCGCCGGGAAATTCCAGCAGGAAATCCAGCGCCTCCAGACCTTCAGCACACACTCGGCGTGCAGCGTTACGCAGATGGGCATCGCGGCGTACCTGGAAAATGGCGGCTACGACCGGCACCTGCGTTTCATTCGCCAGGAATACCGCAAGAACCTCAGCGCCTTCCAGCTGGCGGTACAGCAGTATTTTCCCGAAGGTACGCAAATGAGCCGTCCCACCGGGGGATTCATCCTGTGGGTGAGCCTGCCGGGACGGGTCAATACCCAGGAATTGCATGTGCGGGCGTTGCAACAGGGCATCAGCATCGCGCCAGGGCTGATCTTCAGTAACACCGAGCAGTTCAACCACTGCATTCGTTTGAACTGCGGCACGCCCTGGAACCGCGAGGCAGAGCGCGCCTTGATGACGTTGGGCCTGTTGGCCACTCAGCTATGCCAGGAGACGGCCAGCGGATTATTTTAGAAATCAGGGGCTTGGCTTGATGTGCTTGTCAGCGCCTCATTATCAGGCGAGCATGGACGTCTCTGCCGTGAATGTCGTTTTTTTATGAAAGCCATTGTTCCTGCCGCCTGGGTTTTGATCGGCCTGTTGACCGCCTTCCATACGGGAGGCGTCACGGCGGCTTCGGCCCAGGAAAAGCCTGCCGCCAGCACTGCGAAAGAGGCCGCGAAAAAACCGTCGACGATTAAACAGGCTCCTGCGAAAAAAGCGGCTCCCGCGAAGAAGAAAAAACGCGCGCCCATCGCTTCCAAGAGCAAGTCGGCCCATGAGGTCGCCAAAACCCCGTTGCCCCCGGCCAAGCTGGACTTGAGCCTGCCCCATGACATGGTCGAGGAGCTGCAGCCGCCCGGTAAGGTCGCGTTGCCCAAGCGTGAGGCACTGTTGCCGTCCATGTTCGGGCAGAAACCCGGACCGTTCCAACTCAACGGCCGTTTGCTGAGCAATGAAATGCAACTGCCGCTGCGCAATCAGGAGCGCAGTGAAGTTGAAGGCGCGGCGCTGGATTTCGAATTCAAGCAGTAGAGTCCCGCAAGTACGCAGCTCGTCGCTGACTGTTCAGTCATTTGGACATGAATAAAAATACACGCAGACGGTAATTTAAAACGAGTGTTTTAGCCGCTACTCTGTGTCCTGTTACCCATCATTACCTGTTTCGAGGATCTTCTCGTCATGAAATGCCGTGAGGGCTGTGGCGCTTGTTGCATAGCCCCTTCCATCAGCTCGCCGATCCCAGGCATGCCCTATGGCAAACCTGCGGGAGAACGTTGCGTGCAATTGTCGGTCGATAACCTGTGCCGGATCTTCGGCCAGCCGGAGCGTCCGTCGGTGTGCTCGGCGTTCGAGGCGGATATCGAGGTCTGCGGCGACAGCAGCGAAGAGGCCATCCGGCTGATCGGCTGGTGGGAGCAAGTGACGGCAGCCTAGTGGGTGAATGATCGGCACTGAAATGAACGAACTTGGACAATAAGGAAAAGAATTATGGGTTCGCTGCATCGTATGGCTGTGATGTGTGGTTTGACCGTGTTGCTGGCGTCGGCCACCGCGCAGGCAGAGGACTGGCAGGTCGCCAAGGAAAAGGATGGCATCAAGGTTTCCCTCAGTGAGGTGGCAGGCTCCAAATACAAGGCCTACCGCGGCGTGACGGTCATGAAAACCAGCATCGAAAAGCTGCGCGCCCTGCAGGAAGATGTGTCCGGCGCTTGCAGTTGGATTCATGAGTGCAAGAGTCAGAAGTTGCTCAAGCATGAAGGCAACAAAAGCTGGACCTACACCCAGTTCAATACGCCTTGGCCGGTGACGTCCCGGGATTCGGTGCTGGAGGTTACTACCGAGGAAGGCGCCGATGGCAGCCTGACCCGCAAGCTCAAGGGCGTGCCGAAGTATCTGCCTGAGGAGAAGGGGTTCGTCCGCGTGACCCAGGTCGACGGCTTCTGGACATTCACGCCAAAGGGCCCCAATCAGGTCGAAGTGACTTACCAAGTCCACACTGAGCCTGGTGGCGACGTACCGTCCTGGCTGGCGAACAAGTTCGTGGTGGATGCGCCGTTCAACACGCTGCAAGCGCTGAAGGAACGTGCCGAAAAATAACCGGCCTTGCCGTTACCTGAAGACCGCCCGCGAGGCGGTCTTTTCATGTGTGCCGTCCAACAGCCCGCGGAACGATTGCTCAACGGCCAATGTCGAGATGAAGGTAAACCAGGCCCTGAATTGATCGAGGAGACACCGATGCAGAAGTGGGAAATCACTTTCGTGGATGATCATGGCGAAGCCATCGCCGAACACTTCGACTATCACCAGGAGCCCACCATGGAGCAGGCCGCACAATTGATTCGCGAAAGATTGCTTCCAGTGTCCGCCCAGCTGGATCTCAATGACCTGGAAGGTCGCACCCAAGATCCAACCCTGAAGAACCTCAAATCCCAGCACAGCATCGAAATCATCAGCATTACACCGATTTCATGAAATCGTTGCCTGGCCTCGCTTGGCAGTGGCTATCACTTGAGGCTACTCTGCAAGTGAGATCAGCGAAAGGATCGCGAAGGTCCGGTCTTGTCAGCTACATGCTTGTGTCCCGACGGTTATTTGATGCCGTACCGCGTACTGCCAAGGGCTGTGCGCACGGGAAAACGGAAAGTCTATCCATCGGTCTGAGGGGGACGTTTCATGAGCACAGCCTATCAAGAAGACATCAGCACCAGCGTATTGCGCCGCATGAAAGAAGGCGGTTTCGATTTTTCCCGATTCCATCCTATTGAGTTCTACGCCATTTTCCCGGACGAGGAGCGGGCGCGCAGGGCGGCAGGTCATTTTCGGGGCGAATCGCTGAATGCGCAGATCAGTGCGCGGGATGACGGGGCCTGGTCATTGGAACTGAGCCGGGTGATGTACGCCACATACGATGACATCGGAGACTTCGAGCAAGACTTCGAAGCCGTCGTCGAACCCTTGGGGGGCGTCATCGAGGGGTGGGGCGTCAAGCAGGAGATCCGGCGCCTGCAAGCCTGACAATTATTGACTGTAACTGCAGCAACGGCTGACCTTGTGTCGGCCGTTTTCGTATGCGCGCCAGTGACGACTGACCCATCTTCGTGCTCTCCGGGTGCGAAACCTGCGTGGTGCCCGGCGGTCTGACCCGCGTGGCGCTGCGCGAGGGCTCCCTGGTGGTGAGGGACCAAGGACACCTGGGTGGTGGAGGATTGAAGGAAACCTGTAATGCTGAGTAGAACCGCCTCGGATCTGCATGGGATGTCACGTTACCTGGACGTGCGGAAACCGAAATGGACGCACGCCTGCACTACACCGACATCAGCGACATCCTCGAAGGGGGCCTGCATGCCTGGCTCACCGAATTCATCCCACTGGTCCGCGAACTGGGCGACGCCATCCACAGTTCCTACCTGGAGGTCATATGAGACTCTCGATCAGCCACGAAACGGCCTACCACTATGAGGACCAGGTTCGCGCCAGCATCCAGTACCTGCGTCTTACCCCCCACGACAGCGAACGCCAGCACGTGCTGAGCTGGCAGCTCGATTTGCCACGACCGGTGCGAGCGCAACTGGACCCGTTCGGCAATATCCTTCACGTGCTGACCCTGGACGAGCCCCACGAAACAGTGATCATCGGTACCCGGGGACAGGTGGATATCGACCCGTCGCGCGAAGCGGAACATGAGAGCCAGTCGGCGCTGCCGTTCTTGCGGTTCACCCGGCTGACCGAGGCAGACGAAGCCCTTCGGGCATTCGCCCTGCAGCAATGCAAGCAGCGTCGCGATCGCACGGCATTGATCGACCTGATGCACGGGCTGAACCAGCACATGGCCTACATGCCTGGCTCCACCGCGGTCGAGACCAGCGCGGCCCAGGCTTTCGCCGGTCGTAGCGGTGTGTGCCAGGATCACGCCCATGCATTCCTGGCCTGCGCCCGCAGCTTGGGCGTGCCGGCGCGGTATGTGTCGGGCTATCTGTTCAGCGAGCAGAGCGAACACCTGGCCAGTCACGCGTGGGTCGAGGCCTGGCTCGATGACGCCTGGTACAGCTTCGATGTGACCCATAAACTGGCCCGACCGGAGCGACATTTGAAACTGGCGGTAGGCCTGGACTACCTCGATGCCTGTCCGGTGCGGGGCATGCGGCGTGGCGGTGGCGGTGGCGGCGAGCAGATGCACGCCAAGGTGATCGTGATGCCAGCGCCGGTGATCACCGTGCAACAGCAATAACCCTGTGGCGAGGGAGCTTGCTCCCGCTGGGCTGCGCAGCGGCCCCTTAACCAGCTTGCGAGCCCTTTGCACTCGGACTGGAGCAAGCTCCTCATAAAAGCGATCTCACGGAGCCGGCTGTTGCTTACGCCCCGCCATATGCTTGAGGTACCCCACCAGTAGATCCAGCTCGGAATCTGGCAGGACCGCCGCAGAGAACCCCGGCATCTTCCCTTGTGGCCAGCGCCGCAAGGCCTGGGGGTCGCGGATATAGCGCTTGAGGAAATCGCCGGAGAAATACTCGGTCGGATTGAAAGGAATGTTCAGGTCCGGGCCGAACTGGGCGTCCCCGGCGCCATTGAGCCGGTGGCACGCCAGGCAATTTTTCTGGAACAGTTCGAAGCCTTTGTTGACCGGGTCATCCTTGGCCAGGTTGGCTGCCGGAAGCAGGGCAGGGAAGCGTTCGGCCACGGCTGACAGACGCTTGATACTTGCCACTGCATACGGCCATTGCTCCGGGCTGATATGTCCCGCCTGGGGATCGGTCCAGACCAGGTAGAAAGGTCCGGCGCTGGACTTGCCTTGCGCCAGCGGCGGCCAGGGTTGGGCCGGGTCTTCGATCGCCAGCCAGGCCTGGGCGCCGTGAGTGTTGAGTAGCGGTGCGGCGGGCATCTCGGCGGCGAATCCGTCCAGGGCAACGGCCTGCAAATGATCGTCTGGTTGGACGCCCGTCAATAACGCCGCCAGCGGCACGGCGCGATAACTCATCGGTTTCTTGTAGGAAGCGTCTTCGGCGATCTGGACTGTGCGGGCTTCAGGGTGCTTGAGCAGTTCTTCGGTTTGCCAGGTGCGAGCCGTCGCGCCCAGCTCAAGCACCAGCTGTGCGGCATACAAGGGCGTGCTGAGCAGCAACGCCCCGAACACAATGAGAGCTTTCAAGTGGAACGCCTTCCATGTCGAGGGGGTGCCACAGAGGTTGGCACAGCTATCGCGACTCGAACAGCGAACCCGCCTTATTTTTGGCGAAACAACTTGATGAACTTATGGATGCCTGCCCGCAGGATTCAGCCGATCACCTTGGTGATATTCGGCAAAATCAACAGCAGCGTCGTGGCAAAGAGAATGAGTCCGGCTTGACGAACTTTTGAATGTTTGAACATGGCTGACCCGCCTTTTTTGTTATTTCCTGAGGCCAGCCTGCATATCCATGATGGCTGGCATTGCACTTCCTGTATGACAAGGGCCTCGGCAAAACCCGACGACTTTTCTTGTACAAGGTTTACATTAGGGGCCGCGGGCCACTTGGCTTAGATCCAATTAATATGAATTGCTATGGAATAGCTCTAAAAATGGCATGAGGCTCATTGCCATCTTCTTGGCGGCCCTTTGGCTAGACAGCTTGCTCTCCTGAATCGGTTAACCCGATAGCTCGCTACCGTTCGTCTGAGCGTGGCCGTCAATGCCGCTGAGCATTGTGGTCATTGAATCCGGGGCCGCTGGGCTTATGGTTAAGGGCGTTGCGTTACCCATTGGTGGTTCGAGGATGTCATGACCGAAGCTTTGATTTTCGACGCGCTACGCACGCCCCGTGGCAAGGGCAAGGCCGATGGCGCGCTGCACAGCGTCAAACCAGTGAGCCTGGTAGCCGGCCTGTTGAATGCCCTGCAACAACGCATGGACCTGGACACCAGCCAGGTGGACGACGTCGTGCTCGGTTGCGTGACGCCGATGGGCGAGCAGGGCGCCGACATCGCCAAGACGGCTGCCGTCGTGGCCGACTGGGATATCAGCGTGGCGGGCGTGCAACTCAATCGCTTCTGTGCCTCGGGCCTGGAAGCAGTGAACCTGGCCGCAATGAAAGTACGTTCCGGGTTTGAAGATCTGGTGGTGGCCGGCGGCGTTGAATCCATGTCCCGGGTTCCCATGGGCAGCGATGGCGGCGCGTGGGCGCTGGACCCGCAATCCAACCTGCACGGTCACTTCATTCCCCAAGGCATCGGTGCCGACCTGATCGCCACCCTTGAAGGCTTCAGCCGCGAGGACGTCGATGCCTACGCGCTGCATTCCCAGCACAAAGCCGCGCGAGCACGAGGCGACGGTTCGTTCGCCAAATCCCTGGTCGCGGTGCGGGACCAGAATGGCCTCGTGCTGCTGGACCACGACGAGTTCATCCGCGCCGAGTCGACGCTCGAAGGCCTGGGCAAGCTCAAACCGAGCTTCGAAGCGATGGGCCAGATGGGGTTCGACGGCACGGCGTTGCGCATCTATAGCCACGTCGAGCGAATCAACCACGTGCACACGCCGGGCAATAGTTCCGGCATCGTCGATGGTGCAGCCCTGATGCTGATCGGTTCCGAAGCCAAGGGACGCGCGATGGGCTTACAGCCCAGGGCTCGGATCGTCGCGACGGCCGTCACCAGCACCGACCCGACCATCATGCTCACCGGTCCGGCCCCGGCCAGCCGCAAGGCTTTGGCCAAGGCCGGCCTGCGGGTCGAGGACATCGACCTGTTCGAGGTCAACGAAGCCTTCGCTTCGGTGGTGCTCAAGTTCATCAAGGACATGGCCATCGATCCCGCCAAGGTCAACGTCAACGGCGGATCCATTGCCATGGGCCACCCGTTGGGCGCTACCGGGTGCGCCATCCTCGGCACCTTGCTCGATGAGTTGGAGGCGCGTCGCCTGCGCTATGGCCTGGCGACCCTCTGTGTCGGCGGCGGCATGGGCATTGCCACCGTCATCGAACGCCTCTGAGCCCGATTTCAAGGAACATTTTTCATGACCGAAGCCATCCGCTACGAAACCGGCCCCGATCGGATCGTCGTCCTGACCCTGGACATGCCGGGCCAGAGCGCCAACACCATGAACACGGTGTACCGCCAGGCCATGGCCGCCTGCGTCGCCCGTTTGACCGCTGAAAAGGATTCGATTGTTGGGGTAATCATCACCTCCGCCAAGAAAACCTTCTTCGCCGGAGGTGACCTCAACGACCTGGTCAAGGTCGGCAAGCCCGAGGCCAAGGCCTTCTATGACATGGTGCTGGGGCTCAAGGCGCAACTGCGCGCGCTGGAAACCCTCGGCAAGCCAGTGGTGGCAGCCATCAATGGTGCGGCCCTGGGAGGCGGCTGGGAGATTTGCCTGGCCTGCCATCATCGCGTAGCGCTGGACCACCCGCCCGTGCAGATCGGCCTTCCTGAAGTCACCCTTGGCCTGTTGCCGGGCGGCGGCGGGGTGGTGCGGATGGTGCGCCTGCTCGGCCTCGAAAAGGCCTTGCCCTACCTGCTCGAAGGCAAGAAGTTGGGCCCACGACCGGCGCTGCAGGCTGGCTTGATTGACGAGCTGGCAGAAGATATGGACGAACTGCTGGCCAAATCCCGGGCCTGGATTCTCGCCAATCCCAACGCCGTCCAACCCTGGGATACGAAGGGTTATCGGCTCCCGGGCGGCTTGCCGTCCGATCCGCACCTCGCGCAAATGCTGGCGATCGCCCCCTCTATCCTGCGGAACAAGACCCAGGGCTGCCTGCCGGCCCCGGAGAAAATCTTGTGCGCTGCTGTGGAAGGCGCACAGGTGGATTTCGATACCGCTCACTTGATCGAAACCCGCTACTTCACTGAACTGACCATCGGCCAGGTGGCAAAAAACCTGATCGGCACGTTCTGGTTCCAGCTCAACGAGATCAAGGCCGGGGGCTCTCGCCCGCAGGGCTTGGCGCCTTGCCTGACGCGAAAAATCGGCGTGCTCGGTGCGGGCATGATGGGCGCCGGCATTGCCTGCGTCAGCGCCGTGGCCGGTATTGCGGTGGTGCTCAAGGATGTCGAGCGCGCAGCCGCCGAGAAGGGTAAGGCTCGTTCGGCGGCATTGCTGGACAAAAAAGTCGCCCGTGGTCAGCTCACTGCCGAGCAGCGCGACGCTACGCTCGCGCGGATCCACACCACCGACAGCGACGCTGACCTGGCGGGGTGCGATCTGATTATCGAAGCGGTGTTCGAGGATCGCGCCCTGAAAGCCCGCGTGTCAGCCGCGGCCCAGGCCGTCGCGGGCCCAGACGCAGTGATCGCCTCCAACACTTCCACGTTACCCATCACCGGCCTGGCCACTGCGGTGCCGGATCCGACGAAGTTCATCGGCCTGCACTTCTTCAGCCCGGTGGAAAAAATGCCTTTGGTGGAGATCATCAAGGGTGCCCGCACCAGCGATGAAACCCTGGCAAGGGGCTTCGATTTTGTCCTGCAAATCAACAAGACGCCGATTGTGGTCAACGACAGTCGCGGCTTCTTTACTTCCCGAGTATTTGGCACCTTTACCCATGAGGGCATCACCATGCTCGGCGAAGGGGTAAGTGCGGCGATGATCGAGACTGAAGCGCGCAAGGCCGGGATGCCCGTCGGGCCTCTGGCAATCTCTGACGAAGTTTCCCTCAGTCTGATGAGTCATATCCGTCTGCAAACCGCCAATGACCTGCGGGCAGAAGGGAAAACGCCGATTGAGCACCCGGCGTTCAGAGTGATCGACTTGATGCTCAATGAATTCAAACGACCTGGAAAGGCTGCCGGCGCCGGTTTTTATGAATACCCGGCCAGCGGGCAAAAATATCTTTGGCCGCCGCTCAAGCAACGCTTCGAGCAAGCCGACGGGCAGATCTCGCCGCAGGATATTCGCGATCGCCTGTTGTTCGTTCAAGCGCTGGAAACCGTACGCTGTGTGGAGGAGGGCGTGCTGACTGCGACGGCGGATGCCAACGTCGGCTCGGTCTTCGGTATCGGCTTTGCTGCCTGGACCGGCGGGGCATTGCAGTTCATCAACCAGTACGGCCTTCGGGACTTCATCGCTCGTGCCCAATACTTGGCTGAGCAATACGGCGAGCGATTCGCCCCGCCGACTTTGCTGCTGGAAAAAGCCGCCAGGGACGAACTGTTCTGACAGGCGTGGGAAGGGGCTTGCCTTGGGACCGTGTTTCAAGGCAGGCTCTTGGGTGTGCAATATTCCCATCACGTGTCAGGTATTTTTTATGTCGCTACGCATCTGCATTCTGGAAACCGATGTCCTGCGTCCAGAGCTGGTCGATCAATATCAGGGTTACGGGCAGATGTTCCAACGGCTGTTTTCCCAGCAGCCGATAGCGGCCGAGTTCATCGTGTACAACGTGATGGAGGGCCACTACCCAAGCGATGACGAGGAGTTCGATGCCTACCTGGTGACCGGCAGCAAGGCTGATTCCTTCGGCACCGACCCGTGGATTCAAACCCTCAAGACCTTCCTGCTGGAGCGTTACCAGCGTGGCGACAAACTGTTGGGGGTGTGCTTCGGCCATCAACTGTTGGCGCTGTTGCTGGGTGGCAAGACTGAACGCGCCACCCAAGGTTGGGGCGTCGGCACCCATCGTTACAAACTTGCCGCCAAGGCACCGTGGATGAGCCCGGTCATGGAAGAACTGACCTTGCTGATCAGCCACCAGGACCAGGTTACCCAATTGCCTGAAGACGCCACGGTCATTGCCTCAAGCGATTTCTGCCCGTTCGCTGCCTACCACATCAACGATCAGGTGCTGTGCTTCCAGGGCCATCCGGAGTTCATCCACGACTATTCCCGGGCGTTGCTGGAGATTCGCCAGCAACACCTCGGTGAACAGATCTACAGCCAAGGCGTGGCAAGCCTTGCCCAGGAGCATCATGGCACCACGGTAGCGGAGTGGATGATGCGGTTTGTGGCTCAGAAGCGGCTTTGAGCGACAAGCTGCGAGCTACAAGTTAAGCGCTGCAATCCTGAGCTTGCAGCTTGCAGCTTGCAGCTTGCAGCTTGCAGCTTGCAGCTTGCAGCTGCTCCTCCTCCTACAACCACCCCGACCGCTTGAAGCTCGCCCACAACGCGGTGCAACCCACGGCGATAAACCCAAGCACCGCAAAATACCCGTAGTGCCAATTCAGCTCGGGCATGTCCCGGAAATTCATCCCGTAGATCCCTGCCACTGCCGTCGGGAACGCCAGGATCGCCGCCCAGGCTGCGAACTTGCGCTGCACCACGCTCTGGCGCGACGCTTCGAGCAACACACCGACTTCAATGGTCTGGCTGGCGATGTCCGCCAGGGTGGTGAGGTCTTCCATCTGCCGCGTGACATGGATCTGCACATCGCGGAAATAGGGGCTCATATTCTTGTCGATGAAGGGAAAATCCAGCCGCTGCAACTCTTCGCTGATCTCCACCATCGGCGCCGCGTAGCGCCGCAGGCGTAACACGTCGCGGCGCAAGCTGTGCAGATTCTGGATATCCCGCTCGTTCAGGGCGCTGCACAACACATTGCGCTCCAGCTCATCGATCTCGGCGTGAATGGCTTCCCCCACCGGCTGGTAGTTTTCGATCACGAAATCGAGGATGGCGTAGAGTACGAAATCTTCCCCGTGCTTGAGCAGGATAGGGCGCGCCTCACAGCGTTGTCGGACGTGGGCGTAGGACGCCGAGTGCCCGTTGCGCGCAGTGATGATGTAGCCCTTGCCCGCGAAGATATGGGTTTCGATGAACTGCAGCTTGCCGTCTTTGCGTATCGGCGAGTAGGTGACGATAAACAGCGCGTCGCCGAAGGTCTCCAGCTTGGGACGGCTGTGCTTCTCCATCGCGTCTTCGATCGCCAGTTCATGCAGGTTGAACTGGCGTTGCAAATTGGTCAGTTCCAGGGCGGTAGGCTCTTCAAGGCCAATCCACACGAAGTGACCGGGTTTCGCGGCCCAGGCACTGCCTTCGTCCAGGGTGATGTTGGTGACTTTTTTACCGGCGCTGTAAACCGCAGCAGCAACGACTCTACCCATGGTGATGGTTCTTCTTCTTGGAAAAATGGCAGTGATAATGCAGCGCCCAGCTTAGCGTGCCCTGCTACTTGAGAGTCAGCAAAATCTGCCGAGTTCGCAGGCAAAAGAAAACCCGCCGATCGCGGGTTTCTTTTCAGGCGACCTGCAACTGCCGGTCCATCGCTTCGATGCAGTTGCGCATCTGTTCACGGCATTGGGCGATGAGCTGGGGCATGTCGTCCATGGTAAGCCCGGCCGTAGGAATCGCCGGCAAGGAGCGTATGAGAATATCGCCGCTGCGCCAGCGATTGAGGCGCATAGGCTTGATGTAGCGGCTCACGCATACAGGAGTTATCGGCACGCCGGCCGCTATCGCCATCCGAAATGCGCCTTGCTTGAAGGGCAGCAGGTCTTCGCCAAAATTGCGCGTGCCTTCCGGGAACACCCAGATTGAGGTGTCTTCATGCTGCAGCGTATGGGTGGTCATCTGGATCGATTGGCGTGCCTTGATGGCGTTGCCTCGGTCGATCAGCACGTTGCCGGCCAACCAGAACAGTTGCCCGAACAGCGGCACCCACTTCAGGCTCTTCTTGCCGATGCATACGGTACGGCGCGGCACCACGTTGCCGAACATGAACAAGTCATAGTTGGATTGGTGATTGGCGATGATTACGCAGCTCTGGGATTTGTCCTCCAGCGTGCCCACATCGGCCCGGACCCGCAGACCCAGGATGTACATAGCGGGCAGGGCATACAGCCTGGCACATATACGGCTGTTGTCCGGGTTGAACGGCCGGCAGATACCCACAACCACCCCAAGCACACCCGCCAGGACAAAATGCAGCCCCATCAGCAACATACGCAGAACAAACAACATCTACAGGCCCTATCGGGACAAAAGGTGGCGCAGTGTACGGATGTGCACTGTTTTCAGCAATTGTCCCTATAGAGGTACGGTATGTAGGCTGACTCGCAGCCTCAGCCCATATGTTCCTGGTCCAGCAAGATCGCGCTGTCCAGGGTTTCCAGTAATGCCTTGCGGACTTTCAGCTTGGTGTTCTTGTGAGCGGTCATGTTGATCTTTTTCAACTGGCGCGCTGCTTCCAGCGCCGCGCCCTGCAATTCTTCGGCAGCTACCACTTTGTCGAGGAAGCCCGCATCCACAGCGCCTTGCGGGTTGAACATCTCGGCATTGATCACCGAGCGATGAAACGCTGATTTGCGCAGGCGATCACGGGCCAGCTCGATACCGGCGTGATGCATGGTCATGCCGATCTGCACTTCGTTCAGGCCAATGCTGAACGGCCCATCCACACCAATGCGATAGTCCGCCGACAGCAGCAGGAACGCACCCTTGGCCACCGCGTGCCCGGTGCAAGCGACGACGACGGGGAAGGGGTGCGACAACAGGCGACGGGCCAGGGTCGAGCCGGCGGTAACCAGGCTCACCGCTTCCTTGGGGCCAGCGGTCATGACTTTCAAGTCGTAACCACCCGACAAGATCCCCGGTTGCCCGGTAATGATCACCACTGCCCGATCCGCTGTCGCCTGGTCCAGCGCTGCATTAAATGCGGCAATCACATCCGGCGAAATGGCATTCACCTTGCCGTTGTTCAAGGTCAGGGTCGCGATACCGTCGTCGAGATGGTAGGCAATCAGGTCGCTCATGACGCTATTCCTTGTAAGAGAAGTGACGCAGACGTTACCCAGCGCTGCCGGCCAGGTAAAGCGCCATGACTGACTCACCGGTCAGCCCCAGGTCACGTAAACCGTCTGGCCAGCCCACCCAGCCACGCCCTCATCTATAGAGGGGCGACTGCACAGCCCCGGAGATTGGCCGGTTTGCCATGCCCAAGCGCGTTTGAATCCCCGACCCACCTTAACCGCATGAAAATTCTGAAAAAAACCTTTGCCATTGGAAAAGCTTTCGACTACATTAGCGCGCCTCGACAGACTGAACAGTTTGTCGAGATACGGTGAAGTGTCCGAGTGGCTTAAGGAGCACGCCTGGAAAGTGTGTATACAGGAAACTGTATCGAGAGTTCGAATCTCTCCTTCACCGCCACATTCTGCAAACACAAACCCCTGATTTTCCTAGAGAAAGTCGGGGGTTTGTGGTTTTTGGTGTCTAAAAAAGGGCGATATGGGACCAATCTGGGACCAGGGGGGGCTTTTACTTCCCCAGGAATGCAGCAGGATGCGGGCTAGCTCCAATAGTTTTGGAAAGACAATCCGAACTGGATGGGGGGCATTTGACTTTGGTAAAGGTGAAGGTGGGCCGTCGGCCTCGGCCTACAAGCGCAACCGACTACCCTTGTGGTCATGTCAGCAGCCGGGGCGCTCCGTCTAGAGGTTCTGGTATTTTTTAGCAAAAAAAAAGGCCTCACCTATACTCTGGTGAGGCCTTTCCTATTTCTGTTTAACGCGTGCTGTCTGGAGTTCTGTGGGTAGGTACCCAAGTAGAGTCCGGACGACTGGTTGGTGGTAAGCGCGTATTATCAGGAACGGTAGTGTAGTTGGGCCGCTTGCCGCCGCGTGGCCCTTGTTCCTGAAAAATGCCGCCGTTGTTACCGGTATTGGAACCGGGAGTTTTGCCATTTGCCATGAGGATTCTCCTTAGGCGATAAATGCGCACAAACCCCGAAGCAACGGCCGCAACAAGCTGTACAAACAATGTGCGTACGCATAGAATCTTGCTCCTCAGGTTTCTGCGCTTGGGTAGCCGTAAGGGGAACCGTCTCGACAACATTCCCCCTTACGGCCGATTGAGTCCCGCTTTCGCGGGACTTTTCATTTAGGCCAAAAGCCAATCTCTTACAAACGTTAGTCATTAATTTGACTAATCGTCTCGTTCCGTCTGCTTGTTGACACTCTAATGATGGCCAGGGAAGACAGCAAGGGTTTTTTCGTCTTTTTTTTCCTGTGCATATCTTTCTGGTTTTGTGCATAAGCCTGTGGATAAAAATTGGATCCTTGTCGGAAGTCCCCAACCTATTCAGCCTTGAAGGGGCAGTTATTTGAAAATGCTTTTATTTGTACGTTTTTTGATCAGATTGCCAATGCGCCGTAATGGTCGATGTCTTACAAGGCATTCGATAAATTACGCCTAAGCCGTTGTGCTTGTAGGATAAGGCTTACACGCGATAGGATTTTTCGATGGGCGCCGACTCGAGATCTCTCAAATTTTCACATCTACAGCTTCAGCGCCAATTGCAACATCCCCACCACATCCGGCCCATCCTCATTAATCCACGTCCCATAGTGCTGCCGGATCATATTCCCGTTGGTATGCCCCATCTGTTCGGCAATCCAGTCAATCGAAGCCACGCCCGTGGTCAGCAACTGGCTGGCATAGGTATGCCGACACTGGCCTGGCCCACGATAGCGAACCCCGGCCGTGTTCAAGTGAGCCTTGAAAAAACGATCCCGCACAACAAAGTCGCTGACATGCGGCAGACCGCTTTTGGTATTCAGGAACACAAGGTACAACTTATGCTGTCGCACTGTCTTATTGTCCCGCTCGACGATATCGACCGTCTGCGCTTTCTTGGCCGGACTCATCGCATCAATCTTGCGTAGTGCATCCCATGCCGGCTCCAGAAGTCGCACCTTCCGAGTTGAGCGCCGAGTTTTCGTCACCCGATAAGCGCCGCGCACCTTGGAGCGGCGAAACGTCACCGTTCCATGCTGCAAATCGACGTTCTCCCAGGCCAACGCAATCGTTTCCGATACCCGCGGTCCAGCCCAAATCATGAACTGAATCATCAGCAGCTCTTGCACGCGGTGCGTCGGCGTTTCAAGGATCTGCTTGATCTCCGCCCTGGTGAACGGGTCCGGTGCTTCAGGATCGGGCAAGCGCACAAACAACCCCTCAGTCGGATCATGCGCAACCTTCTTCCGAGTCCGGTAAAGCCTAAAGACCTGCCGCACATTGCTGATGATGCCCCGAATGGTCTTGTTCTTCAGTCGCTTCGACAACGTATCCTGCACCCACTCCTGTAAGCCCAGGTGATCGATCTGGTCGATCTGAACTTTGCCCCAGCGTGGCCGGACATGCACCTCTGCTTTATTGGCATAGCCCCGATACGAGGTGGCGGCAACCCCCGGTAACTGGTGCCGTCGCTGGCGAAGTACATGCGGGTTGGACCGGAGGGGCAGTTCTACCAGGCGCAGGGCTGGAAGAACGAGCACGCGTTTGAGCCGGGGAGCATCTTCCATCTGCGCGAGGCGGATTTGCACCAGGAAATTTATGGGTTGCCGGAGTGGATCAGTGCGTTGCAATCGGCGCTTTTGAACGAGTCTGCGACGCTGTTCCGGCGCAAGTATTACGAGAACGGTAGTCACGCCGGTTTCATCCTGTACATGACCGATGCGGCGCAGACTGAGGCGGATATTGATGCGTTGCGTAAGGCGCTGAAGGAGTCGAAGGGACCGGGGAATTTTCGGAATCTGTTTGTCTATTCGCCCACTGGCAAGAAGGATGGTATTCAGCTGATCCCTGTCAGTGAGGTGGCGGCCAAAGACGAATTCAACTCGATCAAGAATCAGACTCGTGATGACGTGCTGGCGAGCCTGCGCATTCCACCGCAGTTGATGGGGATTGTTCCTCAGAATGCAGGTGGGTTTGGGGCGATCAGAGAGGCGACGCAGATATGCGCGGCCAACGAGCTGGAGCCCATTCAGAGGAGAATGACGCAACTGAATTATTGGCTAGGAGAGGATGTTTTGCATTTTAAGCCCTACGAAATTGATGGGGAGATCTAAAAGCTCCGCCCTGCGGACGAGTAGTAAGGCCGGTGAGTTACACCGGCCGGACATAAGTCACTCGGACACGCTGGTACTGCAATCAAAGCTTAGTGATGTACTTTGATTAATCAGTATCTGTGGAATAAAAAATTTCCGTGATCGGTGAGTTTTCCACCCAAAACCTCATGCTCTTGAAAGTATTCTTCCCATGCAACGCAGATTTTATCGAGAAACATTAATAGGTCGTAATTGACCCCGTCATCTAACGCTATCTCAAAAGAGCCTCTTGTTTTTTGCGTTCCATCGATAGGTCCATCAGGGCCGAGGGCAGTTAATGTTTCTTCGATTGGTTCTATTTTCGGTGTAGCACTAATAAGGAAATGTTTTTGTGCGTTTGCGATGTCAGCGCACACGCCAAATAACCCATCGGCCATCGCTCGCCATGACGAGTGGAAGGAGTGGTGCTCTCCTTTTACAATTTTTTGACGAGACATTACCCAATCCCTTAAGGATGAATTCGTAACGCAAAAATTGATCAGATGATCCGCTATATTAATCGGTTGGTCTGAGTTCCAGGTTCGGCTAGCCTCTCTAATAATTTATAGGCCACATCTGCAGGTGTTTGAAAGCTTGAGATCATGATTACGTCCTGAATGGTGAATAGCTGCTAGTCCCGAAGGCTAGTCTATACCATCGTCATAGTCAAAACCCCCAAGCGCTACGCTCAGGTGGTCGGATTCGTGGTATCCAAACATATTCCCTAGATACAACATTAACTTACGAAACTGTTCCGCTGAATCTAAGAGCCATTCTTTCGTTAGAAGTGCGAGGTGGTTTGACTTAAGTGCATCTGTTTTTTCTTTTTGGGTGTTGTCAGGTCGTCCTGGCTCCCACGAACCACATACTCTCTCTGGTTTTCCATGGGCAAGTTTATCTCGGATCTGAAAGATTTTTATTGCGAACTGTAGCGGCCCCTGTGCCCAGTTTAGTTCTGCTTCTGCTGCCTTATGTAAGATCTTTATTTTGTTACGCCAAGGGAGTCTTTCTATGTCGTCCCAAAAGGGTATTTGACGATCACCTAAGGTATTTAGATATGCCTCAAGTGAAAAAGCCATAAATACAACAATCGTGGGATATTCTTTTTCAAGCAGGTCCCCTTGTTGCAATCTACCAACCATGGCGTAGAAGGCTTGCAACGCTGTCGATTGCGCCGTGAACTCCTTGTACGGCCTCCAACGATCTATTCCCATACTTTTGCCCCCGTTTGAGTTCGTTTCGCTATTTTATTGATAAGTATGGCAGAGCTGCCCCGTCCTTAGCCTAGATGCATCGCCATTGGACCTTATCGTTACGGGCGGCTTGACGCTGCCCTGGTGTTCGCTTCGAGTGCCATTCAGATGTGTGGAGTCGTAGTGAAGGATGACTCCATACCCATGTTCTTATAAAGGTGATGGAGGCAAGAGTTTCCCCCACGCCGAAATGCGCTCAGCTGTCAGGACACCCATCATGATTAACGTAAGAAAAGCCAGGCACAACACAACGAGAGGGAGTTTGGTAATCGCAAATCGAATACCACCCAAGGGGCCCGGGTATTGCTTTAGGTAGACTTTCGCGATGCGCCGGTAACCGCCGCCCGAAAGATAGCCCCATAGGAAAAATAGCGCGGTAACAATCATCGCGAATGGACGGGGATCATCGAATTGTAGGCAAGTGAAACCGGCACTGATACCAAACAGTGAACCAATGTCTTGGGAAGATCGAAAGTATCGTTCGGCTATCAGTTCATCGTCAGTTTTGAACAGCATCGTTTATCTCTTAAAATGAATATGAAAAGGGTTCGCTTCCCATTCTATCCGTTTTGAGATAGGCGATCTCAGCCTCGGTTTCGGCTGTTTGTCGCATAAGAACAGGGGCATGTGTTGGCTTTTCGGAAAAAAAGCACTCATATTAAACCGCTAGATGTTTGGCTAGCATATCCAAATTGACATATCTAGGTGCCCCACAACACTTTCCATCGCTGATAAAGCTACTAATTTTCCTGAGGCGGTCAGGAAACATGTTGGTATAGAATCCACTCCATAGTTTTTAATGATTGTATGTAGGGAGGGGCATGTCGCCTGTAGATCGCCGTCAGTGGTTGGAAAACCTGTGAGCGCTTTTTTATATTGTTCTAGTATTGTATTAGCGTCTGCTACAAGGTTAATGCTCATTAATCCCTTGCTGCAGAGATATTCTTTGTTTGCCGTTGAGAGTTGGAATCCTGGTTCCATTAAAGGGAGGAACGTGGAAGCGTATCTCTCAGCTACTGGTGGGGGTGGGTTGTTATTGAAGCTGATGTGTTTTGTAAAGAAAACAAAAGTAAGAAAGGCAATGTGCTGTTTGGTAAGTCTAGGTGTAATGCTGATGGCTTCTTCATATACGAGTTTCATCAAAGGATCGGAGTCTTCCTCAAGTCTTCTAACCACCATCGACGCTAATAGCTTTAAATCTATTTGATCTCCTTTTTCAGCGCTACTAAGCAATGCTGCGCTAAAGCAAGCTTGACTGTCGGGTTTGGCAAAAGCCTCAGCAGTAACTTTATTTGGTTCGGCAAGTTTGTTTACGAATGCATCCATAAACTCTTTTGTGTGCTTTCTTGCTGTTGCCTCAGCTTCTGCTCTTAGTGCAGGAAGGTGTTTTTCGAGGAAGATTTCTGTTAATTCCTTAACTTCGGCCAACTCAAGACCATTTTTAGTAATCGTAACCGCCCCATTGGCCTGGACAGCGATGGAGCCATCAGCCGCATTTTGCTCTTGACGGTTAATCATTATTTGGCTCCTTGCCGAAGGACATATCGCCACCTGATTGATAGCCCGTACTACCACCCTCAACTTTTTGGATTTGGCTGTTAGAAGATTTGTTAAAGTGGGATCTGATAAGCCAAACTAAGCCCGAAAGACCCAGTACTCCGATTCCTGAAAATATCCATGAGATATTTGCTATTAAGTAATCTATCCACTCTTTCATAATTACTCCTTGTAAACGACCACAAAACTATAAAAGTGCATAATTTTCTGCTGGGTATCGCTCTAGCAACCCTTAAATTATGACGCAGATCTGTTCAACGTGTTAGCGCAGGAACCAAATCGCATGAATAGGTCGATAGGCCAGAAACGATGCTTGTGGGTGTTGACGACATTGTCGTTCATCGGTGGCATCCTTATCCCGGCGCGCGCCATCATCCCCCCACCACGCCTGTGGGCTAGATAGCACTTTTGTTCTGCATGGCTGCGTCTTGCTTGGCACAAGTGAGGCTGGGCATTTGGTTGGTGTATGTGGGGCGTCAAAAGCCCGCGAATCCCTGCGAAGGGTAGGTATGTCTGATGTAAGCGATAGCGTGATTCGTTCGCCTCGAAAATCTTCCCGAAGGCTCTGGATCACAGGAGTGCAGTCGGAAAAAAGTAATGCGCAAATCCAGACGCAGTTGCAACGCTGAAAGCCTCGCATTGATTGGTTTAGATGAATTACTCCAGAAAGAAATTTGGAGTGATGGAAAGATAATTCTGATTTAACTGATTGATTTATAAGGTTTTATTAAGATTAAAAATTGCTTTTCTGAAAGTAATTACCTTGCTTTTACATTACAAGAAAATCACCTTGTATCGAACCTACGTTCCCCAACGGAATCAAGCTTTGCAGGTAGCTCCATGGGGCGAGTTACCAAAACTACTCATTGCCGACGCCAATCCCAAAAAACGCAAAACTCCCATTACGCAAGCGTGCCTCCTGCTGCCCCACAGATTCCATGGGATTGCCATGGGAACGCTTGCGCGCAAACTATCGCTCTGAAGCCCCTATAAACCGGGACCTGATTCGTCGAAAACGACAATCGGGTGCTTTCGAATCTCTCCTTCACCGCCACATTCTGCAAACATAAACCCCTGATTTTCCTAGAGAAAGTCGGGGGTTTGTGGTTTTTGGCGTCCAAAAAATAGTCCCATGGGAAAGCCCTGGGCCCGGTATAAACCCGGCGTACTTGATATAAAAACTCGAAAGACGCTCAGTAAGCGGGTGAACAATCATCGCGGTAGAGCCAATGGTGCTTGACGCTGTAATTGCTCTTTCAATCGCGTCTTGCAGCAAGTCAATTGCAAAGCCTTGGCCTTGAGCTGCAAAAGTTATCCCCATTCGCCCCACCTGGAGAGGGGTTGGCCTCAGCGCCGCTCATCGCAAAGGGACGACTGATCAATCCCAAGGTCTACCTCAAACACGCATCCAATGACCGGGACGTCCCATGTCATATCCACGAGTCGGCTTCGCTTGCCAATACCGTCATCCCGAGCGAAGTCTTTCACCCAGTCAGTTAAAGCTCATCGAAGCCCCGTTCAATCCTCGTACCACGACGCTGCGCTGGATGGACAGCGTGTCGCCGCAGATGGCCCGCGACAGGTTGGTGGACGTGGTGGGGCACAATCTTGAGGCTCAGTTGCGCTTGATTGCCTACGTCGCCGAGCTTCCGGCGGCGTTGCGCATGCTTCGGCTAAGCAGCGACCTGCTGCCGTTCTACAGCCATCCCAAGGTGAACGGGTTTTATCAGGATCCTGCGATCCGCGGCCTGCTTGAAGAACGTTTCGCCGCGATTGGCAACCTCGCGCGTTCAGCGGATATACGGCTGTCGTTTCACCCCGGCCAGTATTGCGTACTGGGCTCGGATAAACCCCCGGTGGTAGAGAACAGCCTGGCGGAGTTTGAATACCACGCCGACATGATCCGGATGATGGGATACGGTCGGCGTTTCCAGGATTTCAAATGCAACGTACACATCGCCGGCCGCCTGGGGGGCGAGGGGATACGTTCGATCTGGCCGCGGTTGTCGGAAGTGGCGCGCCATTGCATCACCTTCGAAAATGAGGAAAAAACCTACGGTGTGGACGATTGTCTGCAACTCGCCGACCTCGCGCCCGTCGTGCTGGACATTCACCATTGTTGGATCAACGAGAACGACTACATCGCACCGGACTCCCCGCGAGTCGATCGCATCATCGAAAGTTGGCGAGGCGTTCGACCCACCATGCATTACTCCCAACCGCCGGAGCGACTTCAGGAATTGGGTTTCGATGCAGATCGCAAACTTGAAATGGACGCCTTGTTAAAGGTTGTGTCCAAGCGAGATCTATACGGCCACAGCGCGCAGATGTGGAATCGCTGGACGAATGAATACGCGCTCAGGTTCCTGGACCGTTTCGACATCATGCTGGAAGCGAAGGACAAGAACCTGGCGGCGCTGGCGTTTTATGAATGTGTTGTGGCCTCGGGTCGTCAGTTCACTGAGGTAAAAAGCCTTTCTGGCGACTTACGTGTTGAATGACCTTTTGCGTCGTGTATCACCTTGCAGCAGTAAGTTGATCATTAGGCTTGCGACATGCCCGGCACATCCATGTTGATCCTGCGCCACGCCGCTTCGGCAAAGCTGTACACCGAAAAAGCGATCAAGCCCAACGCCATCAGCATCAGGACCACACCGCCGGCCGGCAGGTTCTGAAGTGCATTGAGGGCGTCTTTCATCCCGGGTGGGTCCATGGCTTTGTAAGCCGAGCCGCTGACCATCAACAGCAGGGCGATTTCGATGAAGACGATACCTCGGGCGATAAGACCGAAGCGCGACACCGGGCGCACATAGCGCATGACGTCTTCGTCCGCTTCGAAGTACTTCTCGAATGACGCTTTCCAGCCCTTGATGATGTGAGCGATGCCCACCCCCAGCGGCACCAGGGCGATGAGGTAAATCAGGATATTGGAGTGGTCCCAGGACAACAGGCGCGCCAGTAGATCCTGGGTCTGTCCGCCACCGGAGCCGCCGGAGTTTTTCAACCCGCTGACCAGCAGCGTCAATGCAAAGAACGCGAGCGCGCCGTTGATCAAGCCGCCCGCCAGCAAGCCCATGCGAATCACCACGCCTTTAAGTTCCTTGCCGTGATGATCGACGTCGCGGGTGGCCTGCAACACGCGCCACCCGGCGAAGGCGAGCAGGCCCATGACCACCAGGCCGACCAAGGCATGGCCGAAGGGCTGGCTGAGCAGCGCCTCCAGGCTGCTATGGCTGTCCTTCGGGTTGCTTGAATCTCGAGCCGCCAGCAGCGCGAAGATACCCATGATCAGATAAATGACACCGCGAGCGGCGTAACCGCCTCGTGCCAGTAAGACCAAGCTATGGTGGGGTGACATACGCGGATATTCCAGACAGGTGATAAGCAGCAGACCTGTGGTGTTGCGAGGGGTTCGATTGGTGTTCGGGGGCAGGCTCGCCTGTGGTATTGGCGAGATGGCCATGATCACGACGGCATTACTTTGCCCACGCAATAGAGCAGGTCAGGTATTCAACGGCAACTGCGGCGTATCCGGATTCAACTGCTGGCGCCTGAACTGCCCCGGCGGCTGGCCATGGATCTGGCGAAAGCGCCTGGAAAAATAAGCCTCGTCGGCAAACCCGCACAACCTCGCCACTTCGCCCACGGGCCGCGTCCCGTTGAGCAGGTAATTACGCGCCGCATGCATCCGGCGCTCAAGCACCAGTTCGGTGAAGGTCTTGCCGATTTCCTTGCGCAACCAGTGAGTCAGGTAGGTGGGTGACAAGTACGTCGCGGCAGCCACCTTGATCAGGTTAAGGTCAGGATCGGCAATGTTCTTGCGCAGGTACTCCGACATCCGGCTCAGTGCGTCGCGCCGGCTGACCTCCGCGGCGTTCTCCTCGGCCAACCGTTTCAGGGGCTCGGCGTACAAGGCGCAGACGCTGCCGATCAGTTGCAGCAACAGACCCTTGAGCATCTCCCGGGTGCCGAATTGACGGTTCTCGTCCAGCACCCGCATCTGTTCGATCAAGGTGCAGATTCTGGCGAAATCCTCATCGCCCAGGATGAAGTCCAGATGTTCCTGGAAACGGAAGGGCGACAACTCGGGCGCCAGCAGAATCGAGACTTCTTCCAGGTCCATCGGGTCGCATTGCAAATGCGGCAGCAAGAAGGTCTGGGAAAAATTGATCACGATGAAATTGCTGTCCGCCGGGTGCGGGATCACATGCACGCGATGGGGCAGGATGAAGGCCAACGTGTTGCGTGGAAACGCCCGCTCGACGTTGCCGATGTGCTGCACCGTATCGCCGCCGAGGTTGATCTGGATCTGGAAATACTCGTGGCGATGGGGGCTGGTTTCGGCGCGCCGGCCCTTTTTGTCGCGGATGTAGAAATCAGTCAATTCGCTGCGTTGCTGCATGACATAGGTGGGGACTCGGCTCGGTGATGACATCCCTGGGAATCCTGTGCGGGCGCATGGCGATGACGGAGATTGTGACGGTGTACCCGAGCTTTTTTCAAGGCGTTATACGACGAGGAAGAGGGGCTGCGGCTTTTTCTCTACCTGGAGCCTCCAAAATCATTGTCCAAAAACGAAACGGCCTAGCTTTACAATTTATTCCTTTAAAAACAGTAAGTTAATTAATAAGAAGAAAAATATAGGAAGCCGGATTTTCTTGGACAGGTTCCGTCATCGCGGTTTTCAGTGGGAAAAATGATCTAACGCCCCGGTTGATTTTGGAAGGTTGTACGACCACTGTTGGAGCCACGCAACCCGATCCTCATCCAAAAACAATCAAGAGGTGCGCATTCCATGAACCTGTTCCCATCCCTCGCTGATCCTCCCGTCTGCTGCATCGACAGGTCCTGTTGCAAGGTGTCATCGAACGCCTGACACCGGCTGTCCCGCACCGCTGCTTCCAGTCGTAAACATCCTGCCCCGACATCGAGGGCAATGGCTTCGGCTGCTCGTAAACATTTCGACGCTTCTAACAATAACGAGGTCTATTCATGTCGAATTCCCACACCTCCCAGTCCACCGCCGCGCCGACCATTGCCAGCGCCCGGGACGCCGTCGTGCCTGAGCGGCTGCCGTCGCGGCGGCGCTGGTTCATGCTGTCGTTGCTGCTGATCGCGACGATCATCAACTACATCGACCGAGTGAACATCTCGATTGCCGCGCCGTTCCTCGCCAAGGACCTGGGCCTGGACAAGATCGAGATGGGTCTGATTTTTTCCGCGTTCGCCTGGACCTACGCAATCGCCTTGGTGCCCGCCGGGTTCATTGCCGACCGCTTCGGTTCGCGCTTCACTTACGGCGTGTCATTGATCAGTTGGTCGACCGTTACCGTGTGCCAGGGCTTGGCCACAGGGTTTGCCTCGCTGTTCGGTTTGCGCCTGGCAGTCGGCGCGATGGAAGCACCGGCGTTCCCGGCCAACAGCCGTGCGGTCACGGTGTGGTTCCCGGCGCGTGAGCGGGGCTTGGCCAGCAGCATTTACGTCTGTGGCCAATACCTGGGCACCGCATTGTTTACCGGCGCGCTGCTGTGGCTGGCGACTACTTACGATTGGCGCCATGTGTTCTACAGCACCGGTGCATTGGGTATCGTTTTCGGTGTCGCCTGGCTGTTCCTGTATCGCGACCCGATGAACTGCAAGAAGGTCAGCAAGGAAGAACTCAAGTACATCGAAGCCGGCGGCGGGCTGGTCAAGAGCAGCCAGGAGCGCACCCGATTCAACTGGCGGCAGATCGCCGAGCTGTTCAGCTATCGGCAGGTCTGGGCGATTTGCATCGGTAAATTCGCCAGCACTTCGGCCTTGTACTTTTTTCTCACCTGGTTCCCGACCTACCTGATCGAAGAGCGTCAGTTGACCATGATCAAGGCCGGGATCTTCGCCGTGCTGCCG
This sequence comes from Pseudomonas sp. Q12-87, assembly GCF_001269755.1. Taxonomy (NCBI): domain Bacteria; kingdom Pseudomonadati; phylum Pseudomonadota; class Gammaproteobacteria; order Pseudomonadales; family Pseudomonadaceae; genus Pseudomonas; species Pseudomonas sp. Q12-87. The sequence goes on from NZ_LHVI01000011.1 coordinate 229,323, forward strand.
TTCGTGGGGGCGACGGTGGGCATTCTGCTCGCCGGGATCGTGTCCGATCTGCTGATACGTCGCGGCTATTCATTGTCCTTTGCGCGCAAATTGCCGCTGGTGGTCGGGTCGATGTTGGGCATGTCCATCGTGCTGGTGAATTTCACCGACTCGAACGTGATCTGCATTGCCATCTTGACCATCGCCTTTTTCGCCCAAGGGATCGCGTCGTCCTCGTGGGCGGCCGTGTCGGAAGTGGCGCCCAAGGAACTGATCGGGCTGACCGGCGGAATCACCAGTCTGGCGGCCAATATCGGCGGCATCGTCACGCCCATTGTGATTGGTGCGATCGTGCACAAGACCGGCTCATTCGCCTTGGCCTTCTGGTTCATCGGCGGTGTCGCGCTGATCGGCACCTTGTCCTATTCGTTGCTGCTCGGTCGTTTGTACCGCATCGAACTCAAGGCGCGCTGAGGCCGGAAAAAACCGTTTTCTCCAACACGAGGCGGCATTCCTCCAACTTCACCAAAGGTTGCCGCCGTACGCTGACGCTTCCAACAGGACTTAGACCAGGATGAACATGACCGAGTACGTCTTTACCCCGGACCTGCCAGTGACCCTGCCAGTGATTGGCACCCAACAGCGCTTTCCCGTCGGCCGGGTCTTCTGTGTTGGTCGCAACTACCCATGGCCTGATACCCAGGGCGAATCCCGAGTGCCGCCGGTGTTCTTCATGAAACCTGCCAGCTGCGTCGTGGACGCGATCGGTGAGGTGGCGTTTCCGTCGGTGACGGAGGAGTTCGTGCACGAAATCGAGCTGGTCGTCGCCATCGGCGAGGGCGGCGCCAACATTCCGGAAAGCCAGGCGCTGGCCTATGTCTGGGGCTACGCCGCCGGCCTCGACCTGACCCGGCGCGACGTCCAGCGCCTGGCCAAGCGCAACGGTTTGCCGTGGGAAGGCGCCAAGGTGTTCGACGGCGCCGCACCCATGACCGCCATCGTGCCGGTTTCCCGGGCAGGGCACCCTGACGGGGAGCTGTGGCTGAACGTCAACGGCGAAGAACGCCAGCGCGACAGCCTCGACAGCCAGATCTGGTCGGTCAGTGAAATGATCGCCCGCATCTCCCAATCGGTGGCGCTGCGGGCCGGCGACCTGATCATGACCGGCAGTCCGGCAGGGGTCGATTTACTGCAGCCGGGCGACGTCATTACGGCCGGCATCGACGGCATCGGCCAATTAGAAATGCGCGTCGGTCAGCGACCTTGAACCCGGCGTTTGTCTTGTTGATTTGAGAAAGGAAGGAACACATGTCCAACACCTTGAAAGTGGCTTTGGTGACCGGCGCCGGCAGCGGGATCGGCCGTGCGGTGGCCCTCGGCCTGATGGAAGATGGCTACACGCTGGTATTGGCCGGTCGCCGGCCAGAGCCCTTGCAGGCATTGGTCGAATTGGCCGCTGTGGATGGGCGCGAGGCCCTGGCAGTGCCCACGGATGTGCGTGACCCGGTCAGTGTCGATGCGCTGTTTGCAACCATTGCAGAGGTCTATGGGCGCCTCGACGTCGTGTTCAACAACGCCGGCATCAATGCCCCCGCCGTGCCGCTGGATGAACTGACGTTCGAGCAATGGCGAAACGTGATCGACACCAACCTCAACGGTGTTTTCCTCTGTGCCCGTGGCGCCTTCGGCCTGATGCGCCGGCAACAGCCCCAAGGTGGCCGGATCATCAATAACGGTTCGATCTCGGCCCACACTCCACGGCCGTTCAGCAGCGCCTACACCGCCAGCAAACACGCAGTGCTGGGACTGACCAAATCCCTGGCCCTGGACGGGCGCGAATACAACATCGCTTGCAGCCAGATCGACATCGGCAACGCCCTGACTGAGATGTCCGTGCGCATGACCAAGGGCGTGCGCCAGGCCAACGGCACCATCGCGGTGGAGCCAATGGTGGACGTCAAGCACGTGGCCGATGCCGTGCGCTACATCGCCGGCCTGCCGCTGTCGGCCAACGTCCTGAACATGACCGTCATGGCCACCGCCATGCCGTTTGCCGGCCGCGGTTGAGCCTGCGTGCTGTTCATTTTTTGAGGATATGCATTCGTGGCGAGGGAGCTTGCTCCCGCTTGAGTGCGAAGCGCTCATAAAAAGAACCGGGGCCGCTACGCAGCCCAGCGGGAGCAAGCTCCCTCGCCACGGGAATTCAAGCCAGCCTCGAGTGAGCACCATCGCGCTTGAACCGGTTTTTCTTATTTCGTTATGAGGTCCATATGAAGCCAGAAGTCTTGCAACTCAGCCCGATCCTGATCCCTGAAATCAACGCCCGGCTCAACGAGCTGTTCACGGTGCGGCGCTATTTCGAACAGGCCGACAAGCCTGCCTATGTGCAGGAACATGGCGCCAACATTCGTGGCGTGATCACCGGCGGGCATACCGGCATCAGCCAGGCGCTCATGGCGCAATTGCCGAAACTGGAAGTGGTGGCCGTCAACGGCGTGGGCACCGATGCGGTGGACCTGGCCTACGCCCGTGATCGCGGCATCCGCGTCACGGCCACCATCGGCGCGCTGACCGAAGACGTCGCCGACCTGGCCATCGGCTTATTGATTGCCGTGTGCCGTGGCTTGTGCACCGGTGATCGCTATGTGCGCTCAGGCCAATGGCCCCACAGCCCGACCCCGCTGGCACCGCTGCCCTTGGCCCGCCAGGTGTCCGGCATGCGCATCGGCATCGTCGGCATGGGCCGGGTCGGCCGCGCCGTCGCCACCCGAGCCGCCGCATTCGGTTGCCCGATCAGCTACACCGACCTGCAACCCATGGACGACGTGAGCCACACCTTCGTCGCCGATCTCAGGCAACTGGCCCGCGACAGCGACGCCCTGATCCTCGCGGCGGCCGCTGACAAGGCTGAAGCCATCATCGATGCCGAGGTGCTGGAGGCCTTGGGCAAGGGCGGCTATCTGATCAACGTGGCCCGGGGCAAATTGGTCAACGAGGCCGACCTCGTGGCTGCACTCACCGCCGGTGACATCGCCGGTGCGGCGCTGGATGTGTTTGTCGACGAACCGAACGTGCCCCAGGCCTTGTTTGGCAACGAGCAGGTGGTCCTGCAACCGCACCGCGCGAGCGCAACGTTGCAGACCCGCACGCGGATGGGGGAAATGGTGGTGGCGAGTTTGTTGGATAGTTTTGCGGGAAGGGTGGCGCAGGGGTGTGTGACGGGGTGAATGCCGGGCTGCTTCAGGGATGTGACGCTTCCTTGAAGTGGCCGTGCACTGCGTCAGGCATATCCGGGCGGGAGCCATGTTGCGACGTGGTTACAATACGGAAGTTGTGAAAAAACACAACCAGAGTACCATCGGCTCAAAGACAGGGAAGCCCATGGATATACTCACGCCATCACGTTTTGACGACGCTGCGATTTTGTACCCGAACGACAAGGCTGGGCTTGATCGTTGCCTGCGTATTTTGAGGATGGCTCGCCCCAAAGTGTTCGCGGACCTGCAAAAGCTTTTTGGGGCGCACGGTATCGACTTGTTCAAACCCAGAGCCGCAGCGCATTGGGTGGCGATCGATGTAGGCGGCAATAACCTCAGGGTGATAGGCGGCGTCAACTTCACCCGGCAGAAGTTCTACGTCAAACACATCTATACGCATGCCGATTACGACGTAGCCAACGCCTGGTACGCAAGCAACAAAGGGGTAAAACGATGAGCGCAGCCCGGAATGACCTTCAAGCCGTGATCGCAACGCTTGGCGAGTTGCACGCGGTGCTGGAGCGCTTGCGCGGTGAGTTTGTGCATGGCATCAAGACCCCTGCCGATTACGAACGCGCGACCAGCCTGCTCGATGAACTCACCGACGGGCGCGAACTGAGCAAGACTGAGGAGAAAATTCTCGTTGAGCTTGAGGAAGAGATGCTGGCTTACCAGCGCGACTCCGAGCAATTCCGCGAATCGAACGCCGCTTTGGAGGCGAGCTGCACCCCTGTGCAGTTGATCAAGGATTTGATGGAGACACTCGGACTTACCGGTTCGGATCTCCCTGAAATCGGTGATAAAACGGCGGTGTCCAAAGTGCTCAGTGGGGATCGGCCTATCAGTCACAAGATGGCCTACGCGTTGGCGGAGCGGTTTGCGATGGAGCCGAGTGCTTTCTTGTCCGCAGGGCCAGCGAAATCGGCTCCTGTCGAAACAGTTCATCTTCCCGTCAGGAAAGCCTCAACGTATTACCGTTATCGCAGCGACCCTATAACTGCACAGTCAGTGAAGGAGACCGGCGCCGGTGAATACAAAGTAGTGGCTTCGAAGGGCCGCGGGAAGACAGCCAAGGAACCGGACAAGGGGTAGATCTTGCTGATCAAGCTTCAAGGGTCGGTTGTCGAGTCACGCGTTGCCAGAATGATCCGCACCCCCATGCTCACCCCAACAAGCACAGCAGCAAGACCTGACACCTCCAAAAGTGTCGGCAGCCGACCTTGAAACCACAAGCCAAGCAACGTCGCGAATAGCGACTCCAGGGCAATCAACTGCCCGGAAAGCACCATGGGCAGGCGTCGGGACGCGGCGTTCCAAGCCCAGGCTCCGCCAACGGATGACATCAGCGCAATCACGAAACCCCAGAGATATAAATGTCCAGCGACGGAAATACTAAAGCCCAGGCTCGGCAGTTTGAGCAGGTTGAGCGCTTGTACCGCCGGTAACAAGCACAAGGTGCCGAATCCGGCGCCAGCCATCATGAGGCCGGTCCATGCGCCTGACGCCTGGGACGGTAGCTTTAGCAAGGCGCGCTGGTTCACCCAACTGAACGCGAGCCACAAGACCACGGCACCGATTGAGAACAACACACCCATCAGCCAGGAACCATCGCTTGCAACGGGTTGATGAATCGCGCCGAGATTTGACAGCACCAGCCCACCCGTCAAGAAAAACAGCGGGATCGCCAGTTTGCGCCATTGAAGGGTCTTGGCCGTGGCGTTGCCCAGCAGTGCCAGCAAGACCGGCACCATTCCAATAAAAGCCGGGGTCAGTACTGGCCCGCCGAAGATAATGCCGGCGGCGATGCAGGCGCTATAGCCGAGGTAGCCAATAACGCCCAGGCCTGCGGCCAAAAACACTTGGTCGCGGTGTAAGAGCCGAAGTTGGGCCCGATATAGCAGTACGACCCCCATGCCCAACGTACCGGCAATAAGAAAACGCACAATCATCAAGTCATAGATCGTGTAGGCGCCGGTGACGTAGGGCGCGATGAAGTTCAGCGCCCAGCTCAGCGTGGCGACGACGGCGAGGGCCAATCCGGCGATGATGTTTGAGTGGTGGGACTGGACCATCAGGCGTGCGCCTCGATATACCGGCCATTGACACGCGACCGCCCTGGTCCAGTACCGCCATTGCAGCAAGTCCCCGGATCCTCTATAAAATCTCGCGCTGGCATCGCGTTCCTCTCGACCGTTGTTGGCCCTGGATATCTGACCCGCATGGAGCATCATCGTGAGCCACTCGCCGCGCCGCCTCAACTTTCCAGTCAACATTTGCCCGCGCAAGACGTCCCGCGCCCTGCGACATACCTGGAGCCTCACCTTACTGACGCTGCTCACCGGATGCGGAGCGCTGTCGGATGTCCGCTCTTTCTCCACCCCTTACTCGACGCCTGACGGTGGCGAGACAGCGCGTTTGCGGGTGATCAGCGACGGCATGATCAGGGCCGTACCCAAGTCCGATTGCGTGGATTTCCGCCTGCCGGGCGCCGGGGTCATGGTGACGTTTCGTGATGGCTACGCCAATCGCAACGGCGAGAGCCTGGGCATGCCAGCTGTCGACAAACACTCATCTTCCACGGTAATGACTGAGTTGCTGGTGCCTGCCGGGCAGCCCATCGCTTTTCATTACATCGGTGCTCAATGCTACAACATGTTCAGCTTTGTCCCTAAGGCGGGGATGGACTACCAACTGGATGCTGTGGGGCGTTTCAAATGCGGGGTGACTCTCCAGCAATTGCACGTGGGAACAGCAGAGCGTCCCTCTTCATCCTTGAAGGACAGCAAATTGTGCAGGGCGACGGATAACTTATAGCGTTGAGGTTCCAAGGACCCCATAACGATTGGAAAGGAGCTTCATCATGAGCCCCATCCCCACCTTCCAAACCCGCCGGCTCATCCTCACGCCCCTTGAGCTGACGGACGCACCGGCGATTCAACGATTATTCCCCCACTGGGAAGTGGTTCGTTACCTGGACAGTCGCGTGCCTTGGCCTTATCCGGATGACGGCGCGCTGACGTACGTGCGCGACCATGCGCTCCCGGCTATTGCGGCCGGGCGCGAGTGGCACTGGATGATCCGCATCGCCGAAGCCCCGACACAGAGCATCGGCAGCATCAGCCTGTACGACCAGCCTGGCAATCACCGGGGTTTCTGGTTGGCGCCGCAATGGCAGCGACAGGGCTACATGCGCGAGGCTTGTGAAGTGATCAATGCCTATTGGTTTGAAGCGCTGAAGCGCCCGGTCATGCAAGTGCCCAAGGCGGTGGGCAACCAGGCTTCACGCAGGGTTTCGGAATATGAAGGGATGCGCCTGATCGGGACGCAGCAGGGGGAGTTTGTCTGTGGGTCGTTGCTTAAGGATATCTGGGAAATGACGCGTGGGAATTGGCTTGAGAAAAAGACCGCGTTGGAATCGAATTGAGCAGCATCAAATGGGTCAAGTCGCCTGTGAACGACAATTCACCACGGTCGTCGTCAGGATCTATCTGTCGGGTTAACGGGTAAAGGAATGTGAAATGGATATTCCACAGGGTTTCAGGCCGTTATTTCGTAGTAGCCCTTTTCTTGACTTACTAGGTCCCTTTTATTATCGGGAAAACTCCGAAGGTTTTACCGTTGGGATTCGGGTAGAGGAGAAACACACCAATGCGCGTGGAATCGCTCACGGAGGATTGTTCATGGCGCTGGCTGATATCGCGCTGGGCTACAACGCTGCGTTCTCGAAAGATCCGCCTCTTAAGCTCGTGACGACCACGATGACTACTGATTTCGCTGGCTCCGCTAAGATCGGCGATTGGTTGGAGGCTGCCGTAGATATTCAAAAAACCGGTAGTCGATTGGTGTTTGCCAATACCTATATCAGCGCTGGAGAGGAACGCGTGGTTCGAGCCAGTGCATCTTTTCTGGTGCTCAGCTAGGTGGAGGCTGAACTGGCCCAGATGCGTCAGGGAGATCCGAAAGTGATGCTCGTTGATGGTCTTGAGTTGTATCGTCCTCTGCGGTGCGTTGCTTAAGGAGGTGGGGAATCATGAGTACCTGTCACCGGCGATTGACGTCCAAATCCGTTAACGACGATGTACAACAGTGGACCGATTGATACGAAGATCGCCGTGATCAGGAAGTAAGGCAGCAACGATGTGAGCGACCTGCCTTTCGAACGTGTGTCCCGGTACATCCAGATGCACGCCATGCTAGCGAGCAGATAAAGGTCGATGACTACCTGCGCGGTGTCCGGGCTGGACATGAGCCTGACGCCGAATTCCAGGAGCGATTGCTCGGCGAGAAACACAATACTCGCCGTGTAAATTGAAAAAAGTAGGAGCGCGACAAGTGCAACGTAGGGTCTTTTCACTCTACCTCCTTGGACTCGTTCATTGGTCAATAGAGGTAGGCTAGTGATTTGACCGTCATGGTTTCAATGACCTCTGAGGTCATGGACGCCACTCACCCGCAATGCCAGAGTCAACGGATGACCAGTCGACCTTTTTCTCGAACAACGCCACCAACCTCGGCCGGTGCGCAACTGCGTCACTTGCGCCAACAGGCCGGGCTGAGTCAGTTGGACTGTGCACTGATAACAGGGTTATCTCAGCGTCACCTTAGTTGCATCGAGACGGGGCGCGCCAAGCCAAGCCCTGGCACTTTGCATAACTTGTTGACTGCCCTGGATGTACCTTTGGAGCGATGCAACGACATCTTCATCGCCAGTGGTTATGCCCCTCGCTACGAAACGACGCCGCTCACGTCGTCGTCAATGGAAGTGGTACGTGATGCCATTAATCATGTACTTCACGCCAATAACCCCGCTCCGGCGATTGTTCTGGGTGCCCAATGGGACATCCTTGCAGCCAACACTAGCGCGGGTGTTCTGTTCGATCTGGTGGGTCTTGCCAGGGATGCGCCCGATGGGCTCAACCTCTTGGCGACACTGCTGCAACCCGGTGGCTTGGGCGACCATTTGAGTAACGCCGAGGAAATAAGATCAGTGGCCTGGCAACGGGCATCTCGGGAAGCCTTGAGTAATCCTGCGTTGGCAGAGATTCTGAAGAGCCTGCCGGCCCCACACAGCTCTGCGGCGCTGGTCAACGAGCTGCCTCCGCTGTTGCTGACACGAGTCGAGTCTCCCCACGGTGAGCTGAAGTTCATGTCAACGTTCACAACTTTCGGCATGCCGCTCGACATCACGATGAGCTCATTGCGTATCGAACATCTGATTCCTGCCGACGCGAAGACCTGGGAGGTGATGACTAAGGCATATGAGCAGGCACAACACTAATAATGATCAAGGAAGAACACATGCAGCCGTCACTCAATCGAATCATGTTGTATGTCCGGGACGTTCAAGCGACCTGCGATTTTTATGAGCGTCATTTCGGTTTTACCAGTCAACGAAAAACCGATGACCGCGTCACCGAATTGAGCCCTGCAAACGGCGGCGCGATCCTGATGGTTCACCCGGCAGGTAAGGCCGTTAAAACAGGACAAGTCACCGTAAAGCTTGTCTTTGATCTCCAGGACGTCGAGGGTTTCAAGGCCAAATGCCTGGCCCAAGGCCTGAGGTTTGGCGCTACGCACAGGGCGGACGGTTACTCTTTCGCCAACGCCAAAGACCCCGACGGTAATTCCATTTCCATCTCCAGCAGGGCGTTTGCATGCAGCTGAACTTTCAAAAGATGCATGCCAATGGCGATGACTTCGTTATTGTCGATTCGCGACATTCGGCCAACCCGGTGACGAGTGCCATGGCCCAGCGAATGGGGGATCGGAACCGGGGTGTGGGCTTCAACCAACTCGCGGTATTGCTCGATTGCGACGATGCCGATGCGCGTGTGATGTTCTGGAATGCAGATGGCTCCGCGCTGGATGTTTGCGGCAGTGCGACGCGGGGGGCGGCGGATAGGCTGATGCGCGAAGCAAATGTTACTTCGGTAAAGCTGCGCACTAACCGTGGTTTGCTCACATGCGAACGTACCCCAACCGGCGACATTTGCGTCGAGATGGGCGTGCCGCTTTTCGGCTGGTCGGACGTCCCCCTGGCACAAGAGCTCGACACCGCTGCCTTGCCACTCGTGGGCAGTCCAGCCGCTTGCAGCATGGGAAATCCCCACTGCACCTTTTTTGTCGATGATCTGGCCAGCATTGATATCGCGACGATCGGCCCGGCCATCGAAACCAACCCGCTATTCCCTCTCAAGACCAACGTTCATTTCGTCCAGATCATTGACCGCAAGCATATTCGGTTGCGCATATGGGAGCGCGGGGCGGGGATTGCGCTGGGTTCGGGGTCCTGTTCGTGTGGCGCGGTTGTTAATGGAGTACGTCGTGGCTTGTTGGACAACACCGTTGAGGTTGAATGTGATGGCGGGTGTGTGACGGTTCACTGGAACGGCGTGGACAAAGTCTTTCTTATCGGCCCGGTGCAGGCGAGCTTTTCGGGGACGATGAGCCAGGGTTGAGTTGGCATGGGTATCAACCCTGGTGCCGCTGCCTTAAGGCCCGTCTACTCAACGGTTCTCTGGGGGGAGACACAGCCTTTTTGGAGCCTCCTTTCCAGGGCGTGTACTCAACGGTTATATAAAATTCGGTCGGATAATTTCTCGGAATCGTAAAGCCTGCTACCCGCCCCATGTCCATTTTCTTGCATCGCTCGGTGAGGCGTCGCTGCAAGTCGGGATCGGGTTTGAACGCTTCCGGCTGGAGAAAGCTAAGGTCAAGTTCAGCCAGGCAATCCAACACACGTCCTTGCGGATCGGCCCAGCCCCTGAAAGTCGCTACCCCGATACTATCAAGGGATTCCTGAGCAAAGGTTTGCTGCCAGACAAAATCGCTTTGCTCCATCTCAACGCGCGCCTGCCTGTGTCGAAGTCGATCCGATTCAGGTATTTGCGACGGACTGGAAAAAATAAGCAATTGGACCAGTTCCACTTCTTCAGCTGTCGCGCTCGCGAACGTCTCGGCGCCTGCAGAAGGCAGGATGATATCCCAGCAAACCTTTTCAACGAGTGCGGCCAACTTGGCGTTATCCGGGAAGCGTCCTGGAGGTAATTTGGGGTCGGCTTCGGCTGTACAACTGAGTAATTCGTTCTTGCGATTTATCTTTACTCGTAGTGTCTGTTCGCCTATCCAGTCGTGACGATTGGCAGCCTGTGCGGCGCGGGCCAAAACAGCATTGAATGGTACAGAGTCGTCTGCCGGAAATAGGCTGCTCGTTGCACGTCTGTCTTGGGGGGGGGGTGTGTTGCATCGCAGCCGACCAACGATAAAACGATGCTAAGCAGTAACGGCTGGAGCAGCATGCTTGTCGAGCGAGGCATATTCAGATCCATTGAAAAAAGGCGGGACGATTGTACAGTGACAACGGGACCACCAGGCGTTACTTGAGTGCGCTCAATCCCAGCAATCGGATCAGCGCGTACTGACACGAATGACGCTGAGGAAACCCCCAGCAAAGCAATGGCTACTTGGATTCGCTGCGTTTATCGCAAGAGCGGATCGAGGAGCACATCAATCACTTCATCATCAGCCCTGACAGTATCGAAGCGACGTTGGAGTGGTTGGATAAGAGCCGGGCTGGCGGGAGCAGTACCGGGCGTTGTGGAATTCGAGGGTTGTGGGTAGGTTGATTTGATGGCTGATCGAGTGAGTGGAGCTTGGTTTAGAGCCTCAAGGACAGATACCCCTGGAGTTTGAAATGATTGATGAGCCATTTTTTCCTTACCAGAGCCTAGCGTCCGATTTGCTCGCATTTCTACCCGAGGACAGCACGGACGGCTCTCACGATCTTTCCCATATCCATCGAGTATGGATCAATGTTCGGCGGCTACAGGAAAAAGAAGGTGGGGACTTAGAAGCATTGCTTGCAGCAACCATTTTGCATGATTGCGTGGCAGTCGAGAAAAGCTCTCCATTACGGGCGCAAGCATCAACGCTTTCGGCCAAGAAAGCCGCCTCTATTTTGGAACGCATGAGTTGGTCTACGTCGCGAATTGAGCTAGTTGCTCACGCGGTAAAAACCCACAGCTTCTCAGCTGGTTTCGAACCCCTGACCCTTGAAGCCAAAATTCTTCAGGACAGTGACCGACTAGACGCCATCGGAATGGTAGGGGTCGCACGCTGCTTCTACGTTTCTGGGCGAATGGGCTCCGCGCTGTATGACGTTAAAAACCCCAGTGCCGTAGGCAGAGATTATCAAGACAAACGTTTCACCATTGAGCATTTCCACACGAAATTACTCAAACTCGCTTCAGGGTTCCAAACAGCCGAAGGTGCTCGGTTGGCGGCAGTTAGGCATGCGCGTCTCAATAGTTTTCTAAATGACTTCATGGAGGAGATCGGAGCACCAAGCTGGAATAGCGATTGTGCCAGCATAAACCCAAACCCACCCCAGCCGCGCTGATCTACAATGCCACTCCTTCGCTGGAGGCCGGCATTCCGTGGATGCTTTTTCCCTTGTCTATCAACGCCTGATCCAATGGGTCATCGAACCCATCACCGATCAGTTCTTCGGCATTTTCAACCTGAACGGCCGCTTTGGGATCCTGTTTCTCTGCGCGTCCTACAGCGTCGCCTATGGCCTGTTCCGGTTCAGACAACATCGGGGGCTGACTGACGCGGGTTCGTTTTGGCAGTTCATCGGTGGCCGCCAGGTGCATTTGCATCGTTCGGCACTGCTGGATTACCGCTATTTCTTCGTGCGCGCCATTCTCAAATTCGTCTTGGTGCTGCCCATCGTTCATCTGGTTGATCCATACATTTTTCGCTCAGGGGATTACCTGGCTTTTTTCAGCAATCTTTGGGGCGCTCGCCCGCGTCTGGGGACGAATTTTTCCCTCGCATTGGCCTATGGGCTGGGGGTGTTCCTGATGAAGGATTTCGCTCACTACTGGGTGCATCGCGCTTTTCACTCGCGTTGGCTCTGGGCGTTTCACAAGGTTCATCATTCGGCGCCGGTGTTGGTGCCAGCCACGGCGAGCCGAGTGCACTTCGTCGAGAAAATCGTCGAGACGCTTGGCATCACCGCCAGTGTGGGGCTCTTCGCGGGAAGTTTCTGGTATGTCTGCGGCGGGGAGGTCAGTGGCTACACGCTGTTCGGTGTGACCTACCTGGTGGTCATCTTCAATAGCCTGGCGGCCAATCTGCGGCATACCCATGTCTGGCTGTCATTTGGCCCTGTGGTTGAGCACCTGCTCAACAGTCCGGCACAACACCAGATCCACCACAGCGACGCGCCTCGGCATTTCAACCGCAATTTCGGCATCAACCTGTCGCTGTGGGACTGGATGTTCGGGACACTCTATGTCACCCGTTCACAGCCTGAGCTGCTGCGTTTTGGCACCGGTGAGCAGGACCACCATCGGTACCTGACGGTTTACGGATTGATCGCCACGCCGTTTATCGAAATCGCTCGCAAGCTGCTGGAGAAACGTGGGCGCAGGGTTGGCTGGTTGTAAAGGAAAACCCCCGGTTCGTGTTGAATCGCAGGCGGTGTGGTTGCTGGCGTTTCCAAGGTCGTAATCCTACGACTCCAGCAAACGATAAACCCGTGGCGAGGGAGCTTGCTCCCGCTGGGCTGCGTAGCAGCCCTTTAGATGCGCGCGTCGCATAACGCAGCGGGAGCAAGCTCCCTCGCCACGGGATTGTTGGCCGGCAGGTTTATAAACTGAAGTCAGCCCAGGCGGCGAAACCCGTGCCATCAGCCACGTCGAGGTCGCTGTGTGTGCTGGCCGGGAACAGAGCGCTCCCTTCTGGCGAGTTCGTCATCGTTTCTCCTGCGCTTCAAAAATGAAAGGGGGACGCCCATTTTGAATTATTGGGCACCACCCGCTGGCGTCTCGTCGGCACCGTCCGCTGGTGCTCCGTAAGGTACGCCAATCTCGACCCGATCAGCCTTTACCCAGCCTGTATAGTCGTCGCCGCTCTTGGCGATGAAGTTCACCTCCAGCCATGATTCGTCTTCAAGGCTGGAGTAAACGGTGAGGGAATCGCCGGGAACTACGAAAATCTTTTTATTGGCACAGGCTTCATCCGGCGCTTCGTGAAAATGCAGGCGCCCGGTGCCAATGACCTTGCCTTGTACCGACGGGTGAAACTCAGGCACCGTTCCGGAGATCTTTTCCGCCAGGGCAGAACAGTTAACGGCGGCCTGGCTCAGGTTGCTGAAAAGGCACAGGCACAACACGCTTGAACGCAGATACATCTTGACGAATTCCGTTTGGAGTGGAGGCGTAGGATAGTTAAGTCGGAAACGATTGGAAAAGAGACATATCCGGAGAAAAAGAAGACAGCATTATTTTTCACGATCAGCTGTTTTTGCCGGACGAAGCAATCATTCATGTTCCGCTGCCAACATCGACCTGAACTGAGCAATGATTTCCGAAGATACCCGGCACCTTCGAACACTGCGCAGGCAACTGTCGCTCCACTTGATCGCCTGGCCTGGAGGAAATCGCAAATATCAGGCGCTTCTGCATGTTCCCAGACCATTCCACCAATGGCGACGACCATGTACGGCATTTTCGTTAAGCCGCAGCGAGTCAGTACCACCCGTTACAAACTGTCTTTTTTGTCTGCAGGGGATTGCGCCAGAAACTCCGCTATCAGCAATGCAACTTGCTGCTGAATCAGCCCGCGAGCACGACCGCCATCACCGTCCTGACAAATGATGCCATCGCCCGGCACCTCCTCTTCGAGCATGCCCTGCGCACCAGGTTTGCACATCGACATGAAGCTGAAATGGCTTGCGTCGTTGATCTCGATGTAACGGCTCAACGCCGAGGGCAGGCGCTTGGCCAGGTTCGCAGATTCCAACTCAGCGGGGAGCTCTCGTGACGGCACACCGGCAGCGATCACCAGGGCGGGGATAGGCAGCGCGGCCAAGCTTTTATCGGTCATGCCCCGTGAAAGGCCGAGGTCCAATGTCACCACCGCAGTAACGCGTTTATCGCGCCAATCGGCGGCCAGTTCGGCCTTTGATTCAGCGGTGCTGGCGGGGTTCATCTGTTCGTAAACGGTGCAGCTGGCTAGCTGCGGGTGGGTTTTACAGTCTTGGGCGAAGCGCTCCGGGTCGAAGCGAGCACCGGCGATCTCCAGGGCAGTCCAGCCGCCGAGTGAATGGCCCACGGCTGCAATTCGGCCATTGGCGACCCGGCCAAATTTTTCAGGTTGGGTCGTGACTGCATCGATGGCTCGGCGCAGGTCAACGGGCCGCTGCCATAACTGCGCCGCTGCTTGGGAGCTGCGGTCATGGGTGGTACTGCCTGGGTGGTTGATGGCGGCGACGATGTAACCCTTCTGGGCCAACGAACTGGCCAGCCAGATCTGGTTGCTCCAGTTGCCCCTGTAGCCGTGGGAGAGCACCACCAATGGATGTTCGCCGGCAGTGGGCGGCGCGTTACGCACGGCAGCGGCGCCGACAAACACCACGTTATCGGCGATCAGTTGCGGGGATTCGGTCGTTGCGCTGGGGTACCAAACGACCATCTCCAGTGCGCGGCCATTGTTTGGATCCGGCAGTGTGGAGGATTGGAAACCGATAGGGTTTGCGTCAGCGAATGCGGTGGTCGTCAGGCAAGCCAACAACAGGGCGCCGAAAGCTGTTTTCAATGTCGTTTCTTCCTTGATTAGACGAATGGGGCTGTCGATAAGCACGGGCATTAAAACTCAGATTCGAACCGTTGCGCACAACTTTCATCGATCAAAGATCCTAGCCTGCGAAAGCAAACTCCGGGGGGGCGAATCGGTCGCTGGTGTCCATACGAATATTGCGCAGCGCCACGGTTTCCAGGTGTGACGCATAGAGCGACTCCGAGAAATAACTGATCAGAATGGAGCGACGGCGTGCGCCGATCACGTTCAGGCTGCCCGCGTGCACCAGATCGACATCGAACACCAGAATGTCACCGGCAGAGCCTGAAAGCTGTACGGCGCTTGATTCGTCATGGAAGTCGAAGGGGGCGTCCGGCTCAGGTCGATGGCTGCCGAGGACGATCCGTGTCGCGCCGTTCTCGGGGCCGTAATCGTCGAAAAAAGCCAGGGCAGTTGCGATGTCGCCTGGTCGTTGGGCCGACAGATCGCGGTGCAGTTGTTGTTGGCCGCCATTGGCAAGGGGCTCGCGGCCTTCCACATGGGAGAGGAAGAACCGTTCGCCGATCAACTCACCTGCCACCGTCAGTACTGGGTAGACGAAATACAGTTACCGGATTGCCATCCAGAAGCTGTCGGCCTGCAATGTCGCGGAAGGTGTTACCTCAAGCATTTCGTACTTCCGGCATGTAGAAGGCTAAAGGTCGAGAGGCTTTACCCTGTGTGTTTTATACATTTTCTGGACTTCTGGGTTGTCCAAGCTTTCGTACGTGATGTCTTCTTTGTCCAGCCCATCTAGGCCTCTGATGCCACTGATGGTTTCCGGCCACTCGTCACGGCTGGATATGGCTACTCTGAATGGTTTCAGGTAGTTGTCAAGATGCCCTTGGCCAGGCTCTCGGATCTCATCGCTGAGCGCTCGTAGGTAATCGTCTTTGTTTGTTTTTGACCAATCGATAGCGAACTTGGCTCGATAACAGAGCTCTATGAAGACTAATAGAATCGTACGTCCATTGCCGTCAAGAAAGGGGTGCGCGAAAGCCAGTTGACCCATCACCTCACCAGGATGCTCTCTGAAGTGTTTCTTATCGGCCGCCAGTTGAAGTGCATAATCGACAGACCTCTTGATGAGTTCCGGGCGCTCGAAAGCTGTACTGCGGGGGTCGTTATGGAATCCTTTGAAGACGGCCAGGTGAGGTACTAGCTCGTTTCGATCTTTCCCCGCCCAAGGATAAAAGCCAGAAAATAAAATCTTGTGAACTTTGAGCACCGTCTGGAAGGTAATGGGTCTCCTTTTCGCTAGATAAGCAAGAGCATCTTCGATACTTGCCTCGAAGGAAAGATGCTCAGATTCTTTTACCTCAATAGGATCTTTCAGTCGTAATGAATTTTGAAGATACCCTGCGGTTTCGAAATCACCGAACGGATCAAAACTCATGCGCTACGTTTCTTGGCGCGTCTTTTCTCCTGAAGGTACTCGCCTTGGAGTGTCAGGATCTGTGATTTACTCAGGACGCCCTTTCTCTTGAGATTGACGAGCAACTGTTCGATGCCATCCAGCTCGACGACATCCCCAGCCAGACGAGTGATGGTCGCAGCCATACGGCTCATACCGTCAAGTTCAGCAGTGATATTGTGGGCTTTTGCAAGCTTTCGGACCTGAGTCGCAACGCTAGCAGTAGCTGTTTGGGTCATTGGAAAGTCCTCTACTTACGACCAAACCATAGCATGAGGCTGTTTTTCTGTCTCCACGGGCTATGCACGGGCTATGGGTAAAACGACGTCCGTGGTGTGCTGTATAGATCAGTGGCCCTGGCGTTTCAAAATGTCGTGGTACCGTCGTAACTCTGTGTTCTTAAGATACCGATGAGCCCGTCGCGAAGGAGCTTGCTCCCGCTTGACCGGGCTGGCGCTCCAGTGCGAAGCGCTCACAAAAGGGGCCGCTGCGCAGCCCAGCGGGAGCAAGCTCCCTCGCCACAGATTGTCGGTTGGCAGGCTTATTTGGCGGGCAGGTTTATAGCGTGGAACCTGCCGGTGCCGCATCCAATCGTCGGGCAATTACATCCATCACGTCACCCCCATCACGCAGCGGGATGCAGCTCCCAATGATGTGTACGACATTTCTGTAGCCCAACCTCCCTTTTCTGCTTTTCGCCCCCATTTGCAGACGGACGCATCCCACAATCCAATCGCGTATTCCCATCAAGCGCGGGATAATACGGCCTGGCTTGAGGTCACAAGCTTTTCCCCTGATTGTTTTGGCGGCAGAAGGATCGATCGCATGACAGACTGGCTCCAGAGCTACGGAGAAATGGCCGAGCGGGTCCGCCGCCATGACTGGAACGCTACCCCGCTCGGGCAGCCGAAAGAGTGGCCCGATGTGTTGAAAACCACCGTGGCGCTGAGCCTTGCTTCCCATTTTCCCCAGGCGATTGTGTGGGGGCCGGAGCTGACCACGTTGTACAACGATGCGTTTCTGCCAATCCTCGGCAATAAGCCCGAGGCGTTGGGCCGGCCGTTTAATGAGGTCTGGCAGGAGGCTTGGAGCGACATCGGTCCGATTGTGCAGGAAGCATTCAACGGGCAAGCAACCTACATCGAAAACTTTCCCCTGGTCATCGAACGTGGCGGCGGCCCGGAACAGGCGTATTTCACCTTCTGCTACAGCCCGATTCGCGACCAGTTCGGCAAGGTCGTGGGCATGCTGGACACTGTCACCGAAACCACCTCGACGGTGTTCATGACCCAGCGCCTGGCAGTGCTCGATGCCATCGGCAATGCCGTGGCGACCGCTACCGACCCGTTGGCGATCATGGCGACCACCACGCGAATCCTGGCGGCACACCTGAACCTGTCCAACTGCGCCTATGCAGACATGGATGAGGACGAGGATGGCTTCACGATTCGCGGCGATTGGGCCAGGGTCGGCTCCCCCAGTATCATCGGGCACTACCGGCTGGCCGATTTCGGTCGGCTGGCGGTGGCCAACCTGCGGGCCGGTAAACCGTTGGTGGTCAACGACAACCTCGCGGAGTTGGCGCCCGAGGAAGCCGCGACGTTCCAGGCGATTGGCATCGCGGCGACAATTTGTGTCCCGCTGATCAAAAACGGGCGTTTGACCGCACTGATGGCGATCCACGACAAAACGCCGAGGGTCTGGTCATCCAATGATCTGGCGTTGTTGCTGGAAGTCACGGAGCGATCCTGGGCCCACATCGAGCGTACCCGGGCGGACGCGGCAGTCCGCGAAGGCCTGGCGGCCCTGGCCGAACTGAACGCGACGCTGGAGGAGCGGGTCGAGGAGCGCACCACACGGCTGAAGCAGACGGAAGCGGCGCTGCGCCAGTCGCAAAAGCTTGAAGCCATCGGTCAGCTCACTGGCGGCGTGGCCCATGACTTCAATAATCTGCTGACGATCATCCGCTCTTCGGTCGATTTTTTACGCATGCCCAATCTTTCCGACGAGCGCCGGCAGCGCTACATGACGGCGGTTTCCGAGACGGTGGAGCGCGCCGCCAAGCTGACCAGCCAGTTGTTGGCGTTTGCCCGGCGCCAGCCGCTGAAACCGGAAGTCTTCGAAGTGGGTAAGCAGGTGCAGAGCCTGGGGGACATGCTGCAAACCGTTACGGGAGCGCGGATCGAGGTGGTCGTCGAATTGTGCGGCCGACCTTGTTACATCCGCGCGGATTTGAGCCAGTTCGAAACGGCCCTGATCAACATGGCCCTGAATGCCCGTGATGCCATGAACGGACAGGGCACGTTATGGCTTCGGCTTCAGTGCGGTGATGGCCTGCCGCCGATTCGCGGTCATGCCGGGGCCCGGCAGGCCTTCGCCGCCATTGTGTTGGCGGACACCGGCACGGGTATCGATTCGCAGGTGCTGGAGCACATCTTCGAGCCTTTTTTCACCACCAAGGAAGTGGGCAAGGGCACGGGATTGGGGCTGTCCCAGGTTTTCGGTTTTGCCAAGCAGTCCGGCGGCAATGTCGATGTTTCGACCGTGGTGGGAGAGGGGACAGTGTTCACCTTGTACCTGCCGGAGGTCGAGGCTGAGGAAATCCATGAGCCGGGCACCGAAGAAACCACGCACTTGGTGCTGGAAAAGGGCAAGCGGCGGGTGTTGGTCGTGGAGGACAATTTGGAGGTGGGACGTTTTGCCAACCAGATCCTCCAGGACCTGGGCTATGAAACGGCCTGGGCGACCAATGCCGAAGAG
Source organism: Pseudomonas sp. Q12-87 (assembly GCF_001269755.1). Classification (NCBI taxonomy): domain Bacteria; kingdom Pseudomonadati; phylum Pseudomonadota; class Gammaproteobacteria; order Pseudomonadales; family Pseudomonadaceae; genus Pseudomonas; species Pseudomonas sp. Q12-87. Next base: position 248,358 of record NZ_LHVI01000011.1, read on the forward strand.
GCGCTGGAAATGGTCGGGCCGGATGCGATGGCCTTTGATGCGATATTTTCTGATGTCGTGATGCCGGGCATCAGCGGTATCGCCCTGGCCAGGGAGTTACGCCAGCGCCGGGCGGACCTGCCGGTGGTGCTGACGTCGGGCTACAGCGAAGAGCTGGCCCGCAATGGCCATGAAGGTTTTGAATTCTTGTCCAAACCTTATTCGGCTGATCAGGTTTCGCGGGTGTTGAGCCGGACGATATTGGGCTCTGATTGAGTGTTTCCTTTCTGAAACAGTGGCTTCCATTCGTCGGGCTGGGGTCTGTTGAACGGGCAGTCTGTTGATGACCGGCTAGTCTCAGTTCGTGAAGGCCGATATTTCCAGGCAATCGGTTGTTGCCGGTATGGGCCTCGGCGATAGGGGAATAGCGATGGGAGCACCGTACAGCGAGGAAAACGGAGCCGCGTATCCGATCAACGAAGGGTTGCAATGCGGTCAGTCGGCCTACCGGTCAGACTTTGGTGACGAGCCGATCAAGTCCATCAGGACGAAGGTACCCAAAGTGTCGCGCGGGGAAAAAGCCAAGTTTTTACCCCGGGTTCCGGTCCGCAAATAATGTGCAAGTACAGCAAGCGCAGCCCCGTCACTGAGCGGGGCTTTTTTTCGACCGGATCCGGGCGGATACGCGGATGGATCGTAAATATTTTTCATCTTTTTTCAGACGGTGGTGTCTTTCACGTTTCTTTCACAAGCCGGCACGTAGTCTGAGCTCATCCGTTAGAAAGCAGTACCTGCCCGTTTCCCCAGCGGGCTTTTTTTTGCCTGTCATAAAATAAAACGCCTATTCGCTGTCCAACCGTCATGGCTGACGCCGTTTGGCGTAGACTCGCGCCCGCGCGCACTGGCCATTTTTCCCCAATGCGGCATTCTTGAGGTTTCTATCATGCGTTTGACTTTGTCCACCTTGGTACTTGGGTTGTTGATTGCCCAGGGCGCGATGGCTGCCGGCGACGGAACCGCTGCGGTCGGCGGTGGTCTGGGCGGTGTGTTGGGTAATGTGGTCGGCCAGCAAATGGGCGGCAGCACAGGCGCTGCGATTGGCGCGGGTGTCGGCGGTGCTGCCGGCAGCGCGGTAGGGGCACGCAAGGGCAGCCGTACGGAAGCGGCCATCGGTGGCGGCCTGGGTTCGGCAGGTGGTTCGATTGTCGGTAACCGTCTGGGCGGCTCCACCGGCTCCACCATCGGCGCAGGCGTTGGCGGCGCAGCGGGCGGCGCGTTGGGCAGCAACCTGTCCAATGACAACGACAGCCACTCCGGCGGCAAGAAGCACAAGCACAAGAGAAAGCATCGTTAAGCCGATGCTTGAATGAAAAGACCCGGCCTCGTGCCGGGTTTTTCGTTTATTGCGCGCCATAGCGGCGAGCACCCGTATATCACGTTTGTAGAGTTCTTTGTTCTTCGGCATTTAGCTGGAACGTTTACGGTTTCCCCGCCTCGAATTCATACATCCATCAGCAACGCGAGGTGTGCCATGACGCCGGAAACCGAAGGCAAGGAAGAGAAAGGCCCCACGGGTGTTCCTTTCGTCAATGACCCTGGCCCCGCCGATCCTGGCCCCAACGACCCGGGCAACGAGGATCCGGGTTCCTTGATGGACGATGCCCAGGTTCCCCTGAACGACGCCGATGAGGCGGCAGACGTCGGGCAAACCGAGGTTGAGGACGAGGACGAATCCTACGATTGAGCAAGACAAGGCTGACACCCTCTGCTGCTCTGTTCATGTAGGCACATCAGGAGACTGTCATGACAGCTGGAACCCATGCACCCGAAGACGAAGAAACCCCGGAATACCCGCTTCCCTCACCGACCAACCCGCTGAGTCGCGACCAGCTTCCCCCCGATGACGATGCCGGTGTGGAGCAGGTACCCAATGAGAACGATGAGGATATCGAGGCGACCCCGGATGATCCGGACATTGCCGGGGACGATGCGTCCGGTAAGCCGAGTTGATCATCAGCGTTGCCGCCTGTCGATTGAGGGGCACCATCGGCCAGCGAGGCTTGCCACACATCAGGTAGGTACCTTGAAAAGGAGACTCACCATGATGAAACCCAACCTCACAGCACTGACACTGGCCGGGATTTTGTCGGTCAGTTCGATGGCTGTTTTCGCACAATCTTCAAACAGCACGCCGCCGGTGGACAAAGGCGGGATGCCGCCTTCAACCCAGATGGACGCCGGTTCCACCTCCGACACCAGCGGCAACGCCTTGCCCCCAGGTTCAGTGCAGGGTGGTAACGGTGGCGATGCGAGTGGCAGCAGCACCAATCCGGGCACAGGCACCGGTTCGACCAGTGGCGGTAGCACGATGGGCGGCGCCCCGGCTGGGGGGGCGACCAACGGTGGCACTGGAACCAGCGACAGCGGCGGTGGCTCAAGCGGCGGCGGTTCGGGCTCGGGTGGCTCTGGCGGTTCCGGCCAATAACTTTAATCAGACCCATTGAAGTGGCGAGGGAGTTCGCTCCCGCTGGAGGGCGAAGCACTCCCCTGGAGCATTGCTCAAAAAAACAGCTTCCTCGCCCCACCAATCAAGCCGCCCAACGATTTTCCATTGCCTGTCCCAACCCCCTCTCGCTATTCTGCTGAATCCTTTAAGGCAAACAGATGCCCGGGTCGTACCTGAGCCATTCCTGGAATGTTGTGTTGATAACGGATCAGATGCGATGAATGCACCATTGAAAGAGTTGGGCCCGATCAAGGCTGTGATTTTCGACATGGATGGCTTGTTGCTGGACACCGAAGGCATCTATACCGAGGTCACCTCGATCATCGCTGAGCGCTACGGTCGCACCTTCGACTGGAGCGTCAAGCAGAACATCATCGGTCGCGGCGCCGGGGATCTGGCTCGATATGTGGTCCAGGCCCTGGAGCTGCCAATTACGCCGGAGGAATTCCTGGTCATACGTGAACCGCTGATGCGCGAGCGTTTTCCCCGTGCGCTAGCGATGCCGGGCGCCGAAGAACTGGTGCGGCACTTGAAGGCCAGCGGCGTTCCGATAGCGGTGGGGACCAGTTCGTCGAGCCAGTCGTTTGCGCTTAAAACCACGTTGCACCGGGACTGGTTCGCACTGTTCGATTTCATCGTGACGGCGGACGACCCTGAAGTCACTGCGGCGAAGCCGGCGCCGGACATCTTCCTTACCGCTGCGCGGCGCCTGGGCGTTGCGCCTCGCGATTGCCTGGTGTTCGAAGACTCGCCGTTCGGCGTAACGGCCGCGAAAGCTGCCGGCATGACCGCCATCGCCATTCCGGACCCGGCCATGGCTGACGAAAAATATGCCCATGCCGACAACATCATCCGTTCGCTGAAAATGTTCCAGCCAGGCCTTTGTGGCTTGCCGGAATTGGAGTGGGCATGAAAAAGGGCTGCTGTGCAGCCCTGCGGGACCAAGCGCCCTCGTCACAGGGTTGACCCTGTGACCCGACTTTTTCATGCCGGGATCAGGCGCCGAAACCACCGTCGATGGTCAGGCTGGCACCGGTGATATAGCCGGCTTCCGGCCCTGCCAGGTACGCGACGAAGCTGGCGATTTCATCAACCTTGCCGTAGCGTCCAATAGCCATGAGCCCCATCAGGCTGGAGGCGAAGTCGCTGTCGGCCGGGTTCATGTCGGTGTCCACCGGGCCCGGCTGCACATTGTTGACGGTGATGCCGCGCGGGCCCAGGTCGCGGGCCAGGCCTTTGGTCAGGCCCACCAACGCAGCTTTGCTCATGGCGTAGGGGCCACCGCCGGCGAAGGGCATGCGATCGGCGTTGGTGCTGCCGATATTGATGACTCGACCACCTTCGCCCATGTGGCGGGCCGCGGCCTGGGTGGCGATGAAGACGCTGCGCACGTTGATCGCCAAGGTCTGGTCGAAGTCTTCAAGCTTGAATTCATCCAGCGGTGCCATTGCCAGCACGCCCGCGTTATTGACCAGGATGTCCACCCGGCCAAAGGCCTCGACGGTAGCTGCGACGGCGTTGCGGATGGCGTCGGCGTCGGCGCTGTCGGCCTTGATCGCCAGGGCCTTGCCGCCCGTCGCGGTGATGCTGTTCTGCAATTCTTCAGACTTGGCGGCGGAGCTGACGTAAGTGAAGGCCACCGCTGCGCCTTCTGCGGCGAGGCGCTTGACGATGGCGGCGCCGATGCCGCGGGAACCGCCTTGGATCAGTGCAACTTTACCGCTTAATGTTTGAGTGCTCATGGTGTTCTCCAAACGTGCCGCGGCGAGATTGCCGCAGTTGATGGACGGAGTATCGGCAATTGGTTCTCGGCTGTGTAGACGCTTATTGATACAGTCTGTGTAAACCAAAAGTTTAGAATGGTCTTTATGGAAACCTTCAACAGTATCGAATGCTTTGTGCGCAGCGCTGAAGTCGGCAGTTTTGCCGAGGCCGCACGACGCCTGAGCGTAACCCCGGCTGCGGTGGGTAAAAGCGTTGCCAAGCTTGAGGCTCGCATGGGCGTGCGCCTGTTCCAGCGTAGCACCCGCAGCTTGACGCTGACGGAAGCGGGCCAGTTGTTTTTGAGCGAAGTCAGTAGCAGTTTCAATACCATCCAGAACGCCGTCGCCAACCTGGCCAGCGCCGGTGGGCAACCAGCGGGGACGCTGAAGGTGAGCATGGGCACAGCGTTTGGGCGGCTGTATGTCGTGCCGTTGCTGGGAAAATTCTTGCAGCGCTTCCCGGCGATCAATCCGGACTGGCATTTCGATAATCGCCAGGTGGACCTGATCGGCCAGGGTTTCGATGCGGCCATCGGTGGCGGTTTCGACCTGCCTCAAGGCGTGGTGGCGCGCAAATTGACGGTGGCCCATCGGGTGCTGGTCGCCTCGACGGACTACCTGAAAACCCATCCGGCGGTGACAGGGCCGGAAGATCTGTCACAGCATCAGGGCATCCTGATCCGCTCGCCCCAGACCGGGCGCGTCCGTTCCTGGCAACTGACCAGTCGCGATCTGGAACACAGCCCGCTGACGCTCAAGACGCGCATGACCATGAGCGATTCGGAAGCCGACTGCGCCGCCGCGGCGCAAGGGTTGGGCATCGGCCTGGTGAGCATGCCGATTGCCGTTCCCTTCCTGGAGTCCGGGGCGCTGCAGCGGGTGCTGCCGGACTGGTACGTGGATGATGGCAATATCTCCATCTACTACGCCGAGCACAAACTGTTGCCAGGCAAGACCCGGGCGTTCGTGGATTTCATCATCGAGCAGTTTGCTGAACAGGGCTTGGCGCGGCGGTTCAGTGCGGTTTGAGTTGGGCTCTGGACCGGGTTGGCCTGCAAAGTGAAACTCAGCGCCCAAACCGCCCCGGCCAGCCAATGATGGTCTTGGGCCGAGGTGTCGCATAAGTGCGCACTTTCGACGTCGACAATCCCAGCCTCACGAGGGATTCGGCAATGGTCACCGCCGCAGTCACCCCATCGACCACCGGCACTCCGGTGCGCTGGCGGATCTGCTCATCGAGCCCGGCCATGCCGCCGCAGCCCAGGCAGATTACTTCGGCCTTGTCCTGACTGACCGCCAATTCGGCCTGATGCACGATGGCTTCCACTGCCCGTTGCGGATCCTGTTCGAGTTCCAGCACCGCCAGGCCACTGGCCCGTACCGAGGCGCAACGGTCGAACAGGCCGGAGAGCTTGAGGCGATCTTCGATCAGCGGCACGGTGCGGTCCAGGGTGGTGACCACCGAATAAGCGTGACCGAGGAACATCGCAGTGCTGGCGCCGGCATCCGTGATATCCACGACCGGTACGTTCAACAGTTCCTGCAAACCTTCGCGCCCGTGTTCGCCATAACCTGCCTGGATCACCGCATCGAACGGCTGGTCGTAGGACATCACCCGGTCCATGACCGCAATGGCCGCCAGGTAGCTTTCAAAGTTGCCCTCGATGGAATCGGCCCCGAAATATGGCGTGAGCCCGACGATTTCGGTGCCCGGTGCAGCCACGGCCTGGGCTTGTCGGGCGATGGCTTGGGTAATGGATTCGGTGGTGTTGACGTTGACCACGAGAATTCGCATGAGCTGTCCTCCTTAACGGGTAAAGAATGCGGCCCGAACCAGTTGGGCCACTTGAGCGATTAATGGCTGACGTTATCCACAGCGATGGACTCGCCGCTGACGTCTTCGTAATACGGCTGGCGCTTGGCGATGATCAGGTACAGCAGCCCTGCAATCGAAGCGCCAATCAACCAGGAGAAAGGTGAAATACTGTCGAAGCCGGGCACCAACGCCAGGATAATCGCGATCAGCGCGGCCGGAATAAACGCCGCCACCGCGCGCAGGTTCACGCCGTTACTGTAGAAATACGCACCGTTTGGGGCCTCGCTATACAGTTGCGGCACGTTGATGCGGCCTTTTCGCACCAGCCAGTAATCGACCATGATCACGCCATACAGCGGCCCGAGCAGGGCACCGAGGCCGGACAGGAAATACACGATCACCAGCGGGCTGTTGTACAGGTTCCACGGCAGGATCAGCACCGCAATGGCGGCGCTGATCAGCCCGGCGCGGCGGAAGGTCAGGTACTTGGGCGCCAGGTTGCTGAGCACGAAGGCCGGTGCAACGAAGTTGGCCATGATGTTCACCGCGACGGTGACAATCAGAAACGCCAGGCAACCGAGCACGAGGAAGAACGTGTTGGGGATCGAGGCGATGACTTGCGTCGGGCTTTCGATGATTTGGCCGTTGATCTGGAACTGCGCACCGCACAGCAGGATGGTAATGGTGGCGAAAACCAGAATATTCACCGGCAGGCCCCAGAAATTTCCGACGATGATGGTTCGACGGCACGGCGATGAGCGAGCGAAATCACAGAAGTTGAGAATCAAGGTGCCGTAGATCGACAGCCACAAGGCCCCGCCGGCGAAAATATTGCGCCACATCTCGCCGCCGGTCAGCGGCTCGCGGATCGACCAGGCAATGGTTGCTCCGGCTTGGGTGTACATCCAGCCGGCCAGTGCGGCGACCGTCACCAGAATGACCGGCCCGGCAAAGCCTTCATAGCGGCGCACCGTCTCCATGCCGTAGGCCAGGATTATCAGCTGCACGAACCAGATCGCCACGAAACACACCCAACCCAGGCTCGACAGGCCGAGGATCGAGTCGTGATCGTAATCGGCGAAGCCGGGATGGATCGCCACGAGCAACACGCGGAAAACCACCGACGCCAGGTACGTCTGGATACCGAACCAGGCGATGGCGATGACTGCCCTGATCAGCGCGGGAATCTGTGCGCCGTGAATGCCAAAGCTGATGCGGCTGATCACCGGAAACGGTACGCCGGTTTTCTGCCCCATGTAGCCGGACAGGTTCATGAAGCCATACACCAAAGCCGCGCCGATTCCCAAGGACAGCAAGATCTGCCAGCCGCCCAGCCCCAGGGCATACAAGCCGATGGCGAAGGAGTAATTGGCGATGTTATGCACATCGTTGGTCCACAGGGCGAAGATGCTGTAGCGACCCCAACGGCGACCTTCGGCCTTGGTCGGCGCAAGGTCCTTGTTGTGCAGCCTCGGACTCAACGCCAGGGAGGCGCTTTGATCGTCAAGGGCAGTGGTGGAGGAGGGCAGATCCAGCGCGATATTGTTAGAAAGACTTGTACGCATTCCGGCAGGCTCCTGATTCTCGGCGCAGCGATGACTGTGCATGAGCGCGGGGCTCGACATATCTTCGTCGCGGCGGGCGAGCATCATTGGTTATGGGGCATCTGCAGCCTGTACGGGATAGGGCGCTTCAGGCTAGCGGATCTAAAGTGTGTGTATATTTTATGAGTTTTGTATACAAAACACTCGTCGACTCTAGCCATATCCATGCCATCCGACGATCTAACTAAACAGCTGTTAATTTCCTTCGGTTATTGAAATCCAATAACTCATTGAAATCTAGCGTTTATAAATTGACCGTTTGAACAGGTATTTATTTTTTAAGCCGATGGCGACAAAGAAAGGAGGCATGCGAGGGAGGCGGGATGGTGTAACTTTTCAGCGCATTGTTTAAATGAGTGCACACAAAAATGGCACCGGTGGTGACATTTTTGTGTACAGGGTCAGGTGAGAGTTACAGCGCTTTGGATTTGGCGATGATATTCCCGGCGTGCAGGCCGCATTCCTTCTGCGTGGCTTCTTCCCACCACCAGCGGCCTTCGCGCTCGTGCTGGTTCGGCAGCACCGGACGGGTGCAGGGCTCGCAGCCGATGCTGATGAAGCCGCGCTCATGCAGGCTGTTGTAAGGCAGCTCCAGCATGCGGATGTAGCCCCAGACTTCTTCGCTGGTCATCTGCGACAGCGGGTTGAATTTGTACAGGGTGCGCTCCGGGGTGGAAAACGCCGTGTCGATTTCCAATACCGCCACCTGGCTGCGGGTGCCAGGGCTCTGATCGCGACGCTGGCCGGTGGCCCAGGCGTAAACATCGGTCAGTTTGCGGCGCAACGGCTCGATCTTGCGAATGCCGCAGCACTCACCGTGGCCGTCCTTATAGAAGCTGAACAGGCCTTTTTCCTTTACGAATGGGTCGAGTTTCGTGTGGTCCGGCGAGACCAGTTCGATGTCGATCTTGTAGTGCTCGCGCACCTGATCAATGAAACGATAGGTCTCGGGGTGCAGGCGACCGGTGTCGAGGCTGAACACCTTGACGTTCTTGTTCAGTTTCCAGGCCATGTCCACCAGCACCACGTCTTCGGCGCCGCTGAAAGATATCCACAGGTCATCGCCGAATTCGGCAAAGGCCAGCTTGAGGATGTCCTGCGGGGACTTGTTGGCATAGGTCGTGGCGAGTTCCACGACATCAAACGATGGGCTCATCAGGCGGTTTCCTACAGGTCGGTGGCGCTGGGCGCTCTATATGGGGCTGATGGTAACAAAAGCTGTCGAGGCTGGCGCGCTCCTGTGCGTTGCGCGGGCACTGGCGAATGGCTAGAGTCGTCAGGCCTTTTGTTCGCTCAACCGATAAACATCAAATAATGGGAGTGTCTTGTGGAAATTGCCTGTCTCGACCTGGAGGGTGTGCTGGTCCCGGAGATCTGGATCGCCTTCGCTGAAAAAACCGGGATTGAATCCCTCAGGGCAACCACTCGGGACATCCCCGACTACGACGTGCTGATGAAGCAACGGTTGCGCATCCTCGACGAACACGGCCTCAAGCTGTCCGATATCCAGGAAGTCATCGCCACCCTCAAGCCACTGGAGGGCGCCATCGAGTTCGTCGACTGGCTGCGCGAGCGTTTCCAGGTGGTGATCCTGTCCGACACGTTCTACGAATTTTCCCAGCCATTGATGCGCCAGTTGGGTTTCCCGACATTGCTCTGCCATCGCCTGATTACCGATGATGGCGGGCGCGTGACCGGCTACCAGTTGCGTCAGAAAGATCCCAAACGCCAGTCGGTCCTGGCCTTCAAGAGCCTGTATTACCGGGTGATTGCGGCGGGGGACTCCTACAACGACACCACGATGTTGGGTGAAGCCGACGCCGGGATTCTGTTTCATGCACCGGACAATGTGATTCAAGAATTCCCGCAATTCCCGGCCGTGCATAGCTTTGCCGAGTTGAAGCAGGAATTTCTCAAGGCTTCGAACCGCAGTCTGACTCTTTAACCACTATCCCTGTGGGAGCGGGCTTGCTCGCGAATTCAGTGTGTCGGTCAACATCATCATTTCTGACCCGCCGCATTCGCGAGCAAGCCCGCTCCCACAGAAGATGGTGTGGTAACTAAAGGGTCTGCAAGGTCTCCAACAACACCCTGACCTTGGTAATCGACTCCTGATACTCCGCCTGCCAATCCGAGTCCGCGACAATCCCGCCGCCGCCCCAGCAGCACACTTGCCCGTCCTTGACCAACAGGCTGCGGATGGCGATGGAGCTGTCCATTTCCCCGCGCACGTCCAGATAGAGCAACGAGCCGCAATACAGTCCGCGGCGGGTCGGTTCGAGCTCGTCGATGATCTGCATGGCACGGATTTTCGGCGCGCCGGTGATCGAGCCACCGGGAAAACTGCCGGCGATCAGGTCCAGGGCGTCCTTTTCGGCGGCCAGTTCACCGGTCACGCTGCTGACCAGATGGTGCACGTTCGGGTAGCTTTCCAGGCTGAACAATTCCGGCACGCGCACCGAACCGACACGGCAGGTGCGGCCAAGGTCGTTGCGCAACAGGTCGACGATCATCAGGTTTTCCGCGCGATCCTTGGGGCTGGCCAGCAGCTCGGCGGCGTGGGCCGCATCTTCGCCGGGCGTCGCGCCGCGAGGCCGGGTGCCCTTGATCGGTCGGGTTTCGACATGGCCTTCGCTGACCCTGACGAAACGTTCGGGTGACAGGCTCAGGACGGCGCCGCCCTCCGGCAGGCTCTGGAACCCGGAAAACGGCGTCGGGCAAGCCGTCCGCAGCGCCTGGTACGCGATCCAGGCATCGCCATCGCAGGGGGCGCGAAAGCGCTGGGCGAAGTTGACCTGGTAGCAGTCTCCGGCCTGGATATACGCCTGGATACGCTCGAATGCCTGCCGATAGTCTTCTGCACTCAGGTCGGGTGCCATGGGCCCGTCAAGGCTGAAGGCGCCGGCGAGGGCCGTGGTCGGCCGGCTGAAAAGTTCGACCAGCCGCTGGCGCTCGCTTTCGACGCAATGTGGATGGAACACCAACTGACTGGTACCGGCCTGGTGATCGCTGACCAGCGCCCAGTCGTACACGCCAAAACGCGCATCGGGCAGTTGCAGATCATCGTTGGCGTGGGACGGCAGGGCTTCGAGGTGTCGGCCGAAGTCGTAGCTCAGGTAGCCGATCAGGCCGCCGGCGAAGGGTAATTGCACTGTGTCTGGCAGGACTGCGGGCCCCAGTTGCGTCAGTTGAGTGCGCAAGCGTTGCAGGAAAGCGACGCCGCTTTCGTCCGGCAACACTGCCAGCTGCTCCAGGGGCCAGGCGCTGAGAAGGTCGTAGCGACCGCGCTCGGCGCTTGGCCGGCCGCTGTCGAGCAGCACGCTACCGGGGGCATGACGGATCGCCGCAAAGTATTCGGCGGGGTTGGCGTGGTAGGGCAGCGGGTGTACGGAGCAGGTTGGCATGGGCGGGGGGGGGTCAGCCGTTCAGGCGGGGGAGCGATTGTAATCCCTCTGTAGGATTTGCTCCTAGAGGGATGTCGGAGATGAGCACATCCGTGGCTATCGAAGCTATCTGGGTATGAACACTTTGTGGCTACCCGAGTGATCTGGATATGAACACCTTTGTGGCGAGGGAGATCCCGCCGCGTCTTCGACGCTGCGCTGTCGCGCAGCAAACAGTTCATCGTAAATTGGAAGAACGCGCGCGGGGCAAAGGCCGTAACCAGCACTGGTGTGTCAGCACCCGAGAGGGAGAGTGACCTGCACGGTATCGGCGTGGAGTCGTTGATGGCACGGCCAGGCCGTGACCTCGTATAAGAGAGTGAATCCTTTCGCCACCGTGTACCCCGCGCGCGTCATTCAATCCTGCGAGGAATTGCCATGGCGCGCAAGAACCAAAAGCGTTTTG